>NZ_JBHSMI010000066.1:0-5268 GCF_042655525.1 Cohnella soli | reverse complement strand
GAACAGATAAAGAGTTCATCTTAATCTCCTTCAAATGATCTCTTGATTAATTGATTTGCTCGTATTTCATATAACGTAAATGTGTTCACGACGTCCCACCGACTTAAGGCGACAAAGTCGCCGGGCGCGATGCGCTTAGTCGGTGCGGATGTGTCCGGCTGAATTCACTTCTCTGCTACTGCCAATTGCATCCTTGAATCCACATCTGACTCCTGCCGGACCGAGGGCCGAATGGCCCGAAGCGTGAACATGGTGTTAACTGATGTCGCCCTCTTCCTGTAAAACCTACAAGCTTACTTCTTCTTTTCCTGCTTTATTAAGTAAGATTCTTTAGACCATTCTTTTCAAACTCTATTTCATATTGTTCTTCTATTTCATACATTCGTTCTTTATGTTCTGCCTTCAAATTACTAACCGGTCCGATTTCTCTCAATAAATCCCTTTTGGCTAATTTCATTGAAATCTGTTCCCAAAATATGTAGTCATCATATTCTTCAACTACCGGCATTAGCTTTTCTTCGAAATCCATGGTTGTATAAAATTCATTGCCTTCTGCCTTAACAACATCATCTGCTTGAAATTGTTTTGCATAAGATAATATGAAATATTGAATTTCTTCATACTTTTCCAATCTTTCATCGCCTTCAGCTCCTGTCCGAGAAGCATTAGCAAGCCAGTTCCCAAGAAATAATAATTCAATTAAATCTCTGTATTGTTTTTTGGTAAGTACTATTTTCATTTCGTTTATCTCCTTTTTTATTCCTTAGGGCGATTTCAGTTAACGTTAATGTGTTCACGACGTCCCACCGACTTAAGGCGACGAAGTCGCCGGCCGCGATGCGGTTAGTCGGTGCGGATGTGTCCGGCTGATTCCACTTCCCTGTTGCTGCCAAATACTTCTCCGAATCCACATCTAACTCCTGCCGGACCGAGGGCCGAATGGCCCGAAGCGTGAACATGGTGTTATACGAAGACTTGGCCTTCCTTGAAATACTAATAAAGTCTCTTAGCAATAAAGTTCTTTGCGATTAAGTACGACTCATCAAATATTAATGCTTTATTATTTACAATTTCGAACTTTCCATCATTCCATTGTTTCATATTATTACAAGGAATTTTAGAGCTCTTAATACTATAAAAATTCAAAACATTCTCGTACTCAATAATAATTGGATTAGGGCCTGTAGCAAATAAGCCTTGACCTATATCAAGAATATTCTTATTTAGTTTATTGAAATATGTTCCGAATGGTACCCAGCCTTCTGTCAGTTCTTCATGTATTTTATATAAATGTCCTACGATTTCATTTGTATTTATCGCCTTATTTGTTAGAAAAAGATCAAAGCTTTGATGTTTGTATTCCCATAGAAGTACATGATCTTCAGTGAAAAGCATTCTCTGATTGTTACTTAATTCTATTTCATGTTCTTCTACTTCTGTGCAAGTAATTTCCCAAGATTGAATTACTTCATATTCAAATGTGTATACAATATCTATTATTATCGTGATGTTATTGTTTGTGCGAACACATTGTGAAATCTTGTATTCAATATCGTCTTCGAAAGGTGTTGAATCTATTTCAAGAAGCATTAATTGAACCATGCGACCGATCCTCTCTCTTAATAGCAGTTGCCAAGTTTTCGTATAACGTTCATGTGTTCACGACGTCCCACCGACTTAAGGCGACGAAGTCGCCGGGCGCGATTCGCTTAGTCGGTGCGGATGTGTCCGGCTGATTCCACTTCCCTGCTACTGCCAATTACTTCTCCGAAGCTACATCTTACTCCTGCCGGACCGAGGGCCGAATGGCCCGAAGCGTGAACATGGTGTTAACTGATGTCGCCCTCTTCCTGTAAAACCTACAAGCTTACTTCTTCTTTTCCTGCTTTATTAATGTAAGATTCTTTAGACCATTCTTTTCAAACTCTATTTCATATTGTTCTTCTATTTCATACATTCGTTCTTTATGTTCTTCCTTCAAATTACTAACCGGTCCGATTTCTCTCAATAAATCCCTTTTGGCTAATTTCATTGAAATCTGTTCCCAAAATGTGTAGTCATCATATTCTTCAACTACCGGCATTAGCTTTTCTTCGAAATCCATGGTTGAATAAAATTCATTGCCTTCTGCCTTAACAACATCATCTGCTTGAAATTGTTTTGCATAAGATAATATGAAATATTGAATTTCTTCATACTTTTCCAATCTTTCATCGCCTTCAGCTCCTGTCCGAGAAGCATTAGCAAGCCAGTTCCCAAGAAATAATAATTCAATTAAATCTCTGTATTGTTTTTTGGTAAGTTCTATTTTCATTTCGTTTATCTCCTTTTTTATTCCTTAGGGCGATTTCAGTTAACGTTCATGTGTTCACGACGTCCCACCGACTTAAGGCGACGAAGTCGCCGGGCGCGATGCGCTTAGTCGGTGCGGATGTGTCCGGCTGATTCCGCTCCCTTGCTACTGCCAATTACTTCTCCGAATCCTCATCTAACTCCTGCCGGACCGAGGGCCGAATGGCCCGAAGCGTGAACATGGTGTTATCGGAAGTCCTTGTCTTCTTCGAAATACCTACTTAACAATTATTTTTTTGGTTTCTGACTTTATCAAAAAATCCTTATCATCTATACTAAACTTTGCATTTATCGTTACATAATAAATCCCAGGAACTGAAATTTTCAATTCCCGGAACTGTTCAGTCCCGTCTTCTAATGAGTATTGTTTGTTTGGTTTTAAATCTGATGAGATCCCTAACGCAATGACAATTAAAGTGTCATTTTCTTTTAGGAGTTTTCCTTCATTATTAGTAATTCCAACCGTAAATATATCAACACCATGAAAAATACTCCAAGAACGTTTAGATATGTTTGTTAGATATGCTTTAGCGATAACTTCCTGTCCTGCCTGTATACTTCCAGGAATCTCAAAATCTACTTTAAACATAGATTTATCAGGTATTGGCTTACTCACGTTACAACCAGTTAGTAAGATTGTGATTAATATAATGAGGATTCTTTTGTTCACTTGTTTTTTATCTTCCTTTCGCAAGGATTTCCGATAACGTAAATGTGTTCACGACGTCCCACCGACTTAAGGCGACGAAGTCGCCGGGCGCGATGCGCTTAGTCGGTGCGGATGTGTCCGGCTGATTCCGCTTCCCTGCTGCTGCAAATTACTTCACCGAACTCTCATCTAACTCCTGCCGGACCGAGGGCCGAATGGCCCGATGCGTGAACATGGTGTTAAGTGATGTTACCGCCTTCCTCGAGGTGCTTACTAATTCGCTCTTCAAATCCGGCTTCGTCGATCATCCTTACAAAACTAGCCCTTCAAACCTGACTTCGTCGATCATCTTACACAACGCGCTCTTCAAACATAGCTTCGACGATCATGCTTACAAAACTCGCCCTTCAAACCTGACTTCGTCGATCATGCTTACAAAACTCGCTCTTCAAATCCGGCTTCGTCGATCATGCTTACAAAACTCGCTCTTCAAATTCGGCTTCATCGATCATGCTTACATAATTCGCTCTAGCGGTAATTTCACTTAACGTTAATGTGTTCACGACGTCCCACCGACTTAAGGCGATGGAGTCGCCGGGCGCGATGCGCTTAGTCGGTGCGGATGTGTCCGGCTGATTACGCTTCCTTGCTGCTGCCAATTACTTCTCCGAATCCTCATCTAACTCCTGCCGGACCGAGGGCCGAATGGCCCGAAGCGTGAACATGGTGTTAGACGATGGCTTGCTCTTCTTCGAAACCTCTTGCAATTATTAATCCATTATTGTGCTTTCCCAAAACGGTCCTTGTTCCTTATTAATATATCTCATTATTAAATCCCTTACCGGGGATGGTTGGAGATTATACTTGTCCATATCATTCTTATGAATCCAATAAAATTCTAAATGGTTTTCATTAGATGTCGGATTCACTTCATGATTGATCTTATTTAGCGCCACTATAAATAAATGATTAATTTCTTGATGATAAGATTCAGGGAGTTCAAAGTCCGCTTCAACACATCCAATATACTGCTGAATAGAACATTCCTGCCCTAGCTCTTCCATGATCTCTCTGGTAAGAGTTTTTCTTATACTTTCCTTAAATTCAACATGGCCGCCTGGAAGAAATGTATTATCCATTCCCTTACAATGTGCAATAAGAATAAAATCATCTGACAGGATGATACCTCTAGCAAGTACATGATATGTTTGGTTTTTGGTTTCCATATACTTCATGAAATCACCTTCCATGTGTTTTAATTTCTATTGCAAGCTTTCGTCTAACGTTAATGTGTTCACGACGTCCAACTCCCTTAAGCCCGGAGGGCGGCCGCGATGCGGTTAGGGAGTTGGATGTGTCCGGCTGATTCCGCTTCCCTGCTACTGTCAACTACTTCTTCGAATCCTCATCTAACTCCGGCCGGACCGAGGGGCGAATGCCCCGAAGCGTGAACATGGTGTTAGGCGATGTCCATTGTGATACCCACATAATTCTTTATTCCCCATGTTTATAATATCATTATTATGATAAAATTGTTGAAGTGAAATGATTTCTTGAAGAGGTGATGACCTTGCCAATTATTAAACCGATTTCTGATCTTCGGAACAATTTTAATTACATTTCTGAAGTTTGTCATACTGAGGGTGAGCCTGTATTCATAACAAAAAACGGTCATGAAGATCTGGTCGTTATGAGTCATGCCCTTTACGAAAAGCAACAAGCTGTTATTGAATTGTATCAAAAATTAGCAGTTGCCGAAAAGGAAAGTGCTGATCCATTGGTTCAACGAATTGATCATTCTGATTTGATGAGTAAATTAAGGAGCCGTATTGATGGAACAAAGACTTCCGATTAAATACCTTCCGTCCGCGGAACAGGATATTACGGATATTATTGAGTATGTTTCCTTAGACAATCCCCCGGCCGCCTTAAAACTCCTCAATCAGTTTGATGAGTCTATTTCAATTCTCGCTTACTTTCCATTAAGCGGTCCTGTTCCTAATGATTCCAGACTTCAACTACTCAATTATAGAATGTTAGTCATTCAAAGCTATATTGTATTCTATGTTGTTCAAAATGGGTTTGTGGAAATCCGAAGAGTACTTCACGCAAAACGAAAATATGACTTCTTACTTTAGATCTTGATAATTGTTGCTCCGGATTTCGCCTAACGTTCATGTGTTCACGACGTCCAACTCCCTTAAGCCCGGAGGGCGGCCGCGATGCGGTTAGGGAGTTGGATGTGTCCGGCTGATTCCGCTCCCCTG
>NZ_JBHSMI010000065.1:1952-2669 GCF_042655525.1 Cohnella soli | reverse complement strand
CTCGGTCCGGCAGGAGTTAGATGTGGATTCGGTGATGCAATTGGCAGCAGCAGGGAAGCGGAAGTCAGCCGGACACATCCGCACCGACTAAGCGCGTCGCGCCCGGCGACTTCGTCGCCTTAAGTCGGTGGGACGTCGTGAACACATGAACGTTATCCGAAACCTCCGAAATCTAGTGCCTGTTGGGAAAGAGCATTGAAATTAAAGCCATAAGATTACATGTATAACTTAAGAACATCCTCTTCAAAGCCGTAATAAGCAGCCACTTTGAATCGGAATAATTGTAACAAACCTAGTAACAACGAAAGAATGATCCTCTTCAAAGCTGTGATTAGTAGCCACTTTGAAATCGGAATAATTGTAACAGACCTAATAAGAACGAAAGAATAGTCCTCTTCAAAGCTGTGATTAGCAGCCACTTTGAAATCGGAGAATGGTAAAATCCTTAATAAGAACGAAAGAATAATCCTCTTCAAAGCTGTGTTTAGCAACCACTTTGAAATCGGAAAAAATGGTAAAAGCCTCAATAAGAACGAATGAATAATCCTCTTCAAAGCTGTGAATAGCAACCACTTTGAAATCGGAAAAATTGTTAAAGCCTCAATAAGAACGAAAGAGAGATCCTCTCCAAAGCTATGATTGACAGCCACTTTGGAATCGGAATAATGGTGAAAGCTATTTTTAAGGCATGAAGGCTCAAGAGCCAATATAGATCAT
>NZ_JBHSMI010000065.1:472-1776 GCF_042655525.1 Cohnella soli | reverse complement strand
AAGCGGAATCAGCCGGACACATCCGCACCGACTAAGCGCATCGCGCCCGGCGACTTCGTCGCCTTAAGTCGGTGGGACGTCGTGAACACATTTACGTTATAAGAAATCGGCGAAGAGCGAAAACAATTTTCAAAGTGGGTGATTGCACAGATGAAGGAATTGGTAATCATAGAGCCTTACAATGATAATTGGCCCAGGATATTTAATGAACTTCGTTTACAAATCGTAAACCAACTGGGTACTGCAATTCAAAGAATTGATCATATTGGCTCTACTGCTGTAGTTGGATTAGCAGCCAAACCGATCATTGATATTCAAATTTCGGTTTCTGACTTGGATAATATAGAAGAAGTTAAATCTGGTCTTCACGAAATGGGATTTAAATATCGTGAAGACAATGCAGACTTGACGAAGAGATATTTTAGGGAAAGACCTGGAATGAGAAGAACACATATTCATGTAAGGCAATTAGGAAGTTGGTCAGAACAATTCAATCTGTTGTTTAGGGATTATTTAAGGGAACATGAGGTTGAAAGAACTAAATATGCACAGTTCAAGTACGATCTTGCCGATCAATATAGAGACCAACGAAACAAATATGTAGAAGGTAAAACTGAGATCGTGTGGAACATTATGTTGAAGGCAAATAAATGGAGTCAAGAGATTGGATGGAAACCAAGTAAACCGGATTTGTAAGTAACTCGAAGAAGTCGCCGACATCTTATAACACCATGTTCACGCTTCGGGCCATTCGGCCCTCGGTCCGGTAGGAGTTAGATGTGGGTTCGGAGAAGTATTGGCAGCAGCAGGGAAGCGGAATCAGCCGGACACATCCGCACCGACTAAGCGCATCGCGCCCGGCGACTTCGTCGCCTTAAGTCGGTGGGACGTCGTGAACACATTTACGTTAGCTGAAATACCCGAAAATCTAAATGAAGAAATAAGGAAGAATTCAAATGCTCCTATTAAATATTAATAGTTCGATTCAGAAATTTTCACACCCTTGGGGAAGTCCCAAAATTGAAGAAATTGAATTTATTTATGGATCTGAAGTGACAAATTTGGTACAGGAAATCTATAATTTCGCAGACAACTTTCCAGTAGATTGGAATATTGAAACGATGAAATCAATTACAGATAAACTTCAAACTGAACTTATGAATAAGTATCCAATTCTTGAACTAGAATCTATAAAGAAAGTGGTAAACTATTTTATGTATAATTGGAAATAATGGAGTGCAATTAATCAATAATAAAGTAGACCAAACTTAGAAAGATGTTTCAGAGATGTCGGGTACATCAGC
>NZ_JBHSMI010000065.1:0-316 GCF_042655525.1 Cohnella soli | reverse complement strand
GCAGCAGTGATGCGGAATCAGCCGGACACATCCGCACCGACTAAGCGCATCGCGCCCGGCGACTTCGTCGCCTTAAGTCGGTGGGACGTCGTGAACACATTTACGTTATCTGAAATTGCTCAAAACAATGAAAGGAGAAAAGTATGAAATCAGTACTACTCTTTATTCTTTTAGGATTTTCTTCTCTTTTAATAGGAATAATTACTCTACTTAAGCATCAAAAATTACTCAAGGTAAAGTTGTAGACTTAATTCAAAGATATGTTGGAAACAATACTTCAGGAGGTAGAAGAAAAGCCTTTTTTCCTGTTATTGAA
>NZ_JBHSMI010000064.1:1545-1610 GCF_042655525.1 Cohnella soli | reverse complement strand
TTACTTTTCTGAAGTTGGATCACGTAGAATAATCGAGGAAGGTAGCAAGGAAGAACAACTGCGTA
>NZ_JBHSMI010000064.1:1115-1535 GCF_042655525.1 Cohnella soli | reverse complement strand
GCGGAATCAGCCGGACACATCCGCACCACCTAACCGCATCGCGGCCGGCTCCTGGTGGAGCCTTAAGGTGGTGGGACGTCGTGAACACATTTACGTTATACGCAATTGCCCACTCGAGGAAGAGTTATTAAGAAATTTGTTTTAATTAGGGCTCCAGTTTAAATCGTGAAGGTGATTCAAGGTTACTTAGTTACAGCGAGAAGATGGCAATTTCGGGGTAGCGGGGGTAGGGTTCTGGATACGGTAGTGCTGAGAGATACAAAGTGAAGTTGTTCAAGAAGAAATCACACTGATGAATACTTACGCCAATATAGTTCAAGTACAAAGCAGGTAGTGAAATCAATTAACGATCTAGAGACAGCGAGAAGTGGGCATGATCGAAGCAGCGGGAGGGAGGTTCTGGATACATTCGAGGTCGGC
>NZ_JBHSMI010000064.1:0-1105 GCF_042655525.1 Cohnella soli | reverse complement strand
GCAGCAGTGATGCGGAATCAGCCGGACACATCCGCACCGACTAAGCGCATCGCGCCCGGCGACTTCGTCGCCTTAAGTCGGTGGGACGTCGTGAACACATGAACGTTATACGCAATTGCCCACTCGAGGAAGAGTTTTTAAGAAAATTGTTTTTATTAGGGCTCTAGTTTTAGATCGTGAAGCAGACTCAAGGTTACTTAGATACAGCGAGAAGATGGCAAATTCGAGGTAGCGGGGGCAAGGTTCTGGATACGGTAGTGTTGAGAGATACAATGTGAAGTTGTTCAAGAAGAAATCACACTGATGAATACTCACGCCAACATAGTTCAAGTACAAGGCAGGTAGTGAAATCAGTTAACGTATCTAGAGACAGCGAGAAGTGGGCATAATCGAAGCAGCGGGGGTAAGGTTCTGGATACATTCGAGGTCGGATTTACTTTTCTGAAGTTGGATCACGTAGAATAATCGAGGAAGGTAGCAAGGAAGAACAACTGCGTATAACACCATGTTCACGCTTCGGGCCATTCGGCCCTCGGTCCGGCAGGAGTCAGATGTGGATTCGGAGAAGTAATTGACAGTAGCAGTGAAGCGGAATCAGCCGGACACATCCGCACCGACTAAGCGCGTCGCGCCCGGCGACTTCGTCGCCTTAAGTCGGTGGGACGTCGTGAACACATTTACGTTAGACGAAATTGGACCGCAGCTAGTACGAGTTATATTTTTGCATACTGTGGAGATTGCCATCGGAATCAAAGAAGAACATGAAGTATTTCAGGTTTCATCGGACTTAGTTACAGCGTGCTTGGCATTAAAGATCAATTGGAAAGATAATGAAGACCAACCGCTGATTTTTGAAGGCAAGAGGTGCCTGAAAGTAGGAAGGACGATTTTTGTAAGCGAAAGGTGCCTGAACGCAGGGATTAAGAACAAGAGTAAGCAAGAGGTGCCTGAAAGTAAAGAAATAGTTAGTTGTTGAAGGTTGAACCAGGATGCAGAGATTGTCGGTGTCTAGAGGACTGCGAGATTGGCAATGAAGCAGGAACAAGTAGAAGATTCAGAGAAGTATTCGGGAAGAGATGGCAAGAGTTGTTGCGGCGTTCTTTGA
>NZ_JBHSMI010000063.1:0-3184 GCF_042655525.1 Cohnella soli | reverse complement strand
CACAGCTTTGAAGAGGACTATTCTTTCGTTCTTATTAGGTCTGTTACAATTATTCCGATTTCAAAGTGGCTACTAATCACAGCTTTGAAGAGGATCATTCTTTCGTTGTTACTAGGTCTGTTACAATTATTCCGATTCAAAGTGGCTGCTTATTACGGCTTTGAAGAGGATGTTCTTAAGTTATACATGTAATCTTATGGCTTTAATTTCAATGCTCTTTCCCAACAGGCACTAGATTTCGGAGGTTTCGGATAACGTTCATGTGTTCACGACGTCCAACTCCCTTAAGCCCGGAGGGCGGCCGCGATGCGGTTAGGGAGTTGGATGTGTCCGGCTGATTCCGCTCCCCTGCTACTGCCAATTGCACCCTCGATTCTACACCTAACTTCGGTCCGGACCGAGGCGGCTCGTCCGCCGAAGCGTGAACATGGTGTTAAGTGATGTTCCCGCCTTCTTCGAGTTTGCTACTTAAATCGTTGGTATTGTTCTCTTCATTGAGACACTTTCCACAAATGGCTTTCAAATTCTCTTCTTAGAGGCACTTTCTACAGATGGCATTTTAATTCTCTTCATCGAAATACTTTCTACAGACGGCTTTTAAATTCTCTTCTTCGAGACACTTTCTTCAGATGGCTTTTAAATTCTCTTCATCGAAATACTTTCTACAGACGGCTTTTAAATTCTCTTCATTTGAGACACTTTCTACAGACGGCTTTTAAATTCTCTTCATCGAATTACTTTCTACAGACGGCTTTTAAATTCTCTTCATCGAGTCATCTGAACAAATCTGTTCTTCGCGGGAATTTCACTTAACGTTCATGTGTTCACGACGTCCCACCACCTTAAGCCCAAAGGGCGGCCGCGATGCGGTTAGGTGGTGCGGATGTGTCCGGCTGATTTTGCTTCCCTGCTACTGCCAATTACTTCTCCGAAATCTCATCTAACTCCTGCCGGACCGAGGGCCGAATGGCCCGAAGCGTGAACATGGTGTTATCGGATGTCTTCGCCTTCATTGAATCACTTAAAATTACTATATTTCGATGAATCATTGGTATTATTTATTTAATTTTTTTCGTAATGGTATAAATATAAGACCTAACATGTGAATTGTTATAAACAGCATTATATAAAATAATAATTTAATAAATTTACTATTGATCTGTTCATTCAAGAAAAAAATAAACAAGAAACTGGTTACTACAATTGTTACTACATGAAGTAATTTACTCCAGTTTGAAAGTATCAATGGTACTCCACATTCTTTGCATTGAACTTCTACTTTATTGGATTTAAAAGTTATTAATAAAATTCTGAAATACGAAATGGCTTCTTTTGTGCAGTTCGGACATTTGCAAACTAACAGAGCATTCACTCCTTCTTTATTTATTCATTTGCGAAGATTTCCGATAACGTTCATGTGTTCACGACGTCCCACCACCTTAAGCCCGAAGGGCGGCCGCGATGCGGTTAGGTGGTGCGGATGTGTCCGGCTGACTCCACTTCCCTGTTACTGCCAATTACTTCTCCGAATCCTCATCTAACTCCTGCCGGACCGAGGGCCGAATGGCCCGAAGCGTGAACATGGTGTTAGGCGATGCCTCTGTCTTCTTGATTCTACTATTCGTTCTCTTCATCCTTCTTGATTCAGTCGTAATCGTATTATTCGATCTTTATCTTTAAATCATGGGTCGAATTGAAAGTGGCTGCTAATCACAGCTTGAGAGAGATAAATGTCTCTTCGTCTTTCCAATTTGGTCTTTTAGTTTGATTTGAAAATAGAAACTGCTCCTCACTGGATTGAATGATATCGTCCTTACAGAGGTTTCGCCTAACGTTCATGTGTTCACGACGTCCCACCACCTTAAGCCCGAAGGGCGGCCGCGATGCGGTTAGGTGGTGCGGATGTGTCCGGCTGATTCCGCTTCCCTGCTGCTGCCAATTACTTCTCCGAACCGACATCTATCTCCTGCCGGACCGAGGGCCGAATGGCCCGAAGCGTGAACATGGTGTTATCCGATGCCTCCGACTCCCTGATATGCAATCAGATTCGCTCTTGTTCACTTCATCTCTAAATTTGAATATATTTGCTTTTTGAGAATTCTAAAAAAGAAATGACATAGCATGATAATTAATTGTACAGATCCAATATAAACAGGTACACTCCATTCCCATAACAAAAAATCCCATCGATGAAAATGATTCCAGCCATCAATATCTGAATTATATACATCAAACATTTTTTTGATCTGTATGACCCCATAGACAGTAGACGAAAGATACCATGAAAAGAATAAAAGTAATCCAGGTATCCCTTTGTATTTATTGATTATTTTTGAAGTTAGATATAAAAGCATAACAAGTGCTAAATGAGTTACAATTAAAACTTCAATAGCACTACCTTCAATTCCGAACTTAAAAGGCCATGTGCCCATTAAGAATACTCCAGCACCAAGATAAGTCAGATATATTAAAATTGCTCCGAATATTCCTTTCATATAATCCTCCATACCCTCATTATCATGATGGTTATGACCAATGTCTCTACTCCGATTGAATCCGAGATAAGTAATCACTAAAAAATGCTTTTATTGAACTCGGAGGTTTCGGATAACGTAAATGTGTTCACGACGTCCCACCGACTTAAGGCGACGAAGTCGCCGGGCGCGATGCGCTTAGTCGGTGCGGATGTGTCCGGCTGATTCCGCTTCCCTGCTGCTGCCAAATACTTCTCTGAATCCGCATCTTACTCCTGCCGGACCGAGGGCCGAATGGCCCGAAGCGTGAACATGGTGTTATCCGATGCCTCCGACTTCCTGAATTACAAAAACTGCACTTAATATGTCTTTCAATCTGATCTATATTGGCTCTTGAGCCTTCATGCCTTAAAAATAGCTTTCACCATTATTCCGATTCCAAAGTGGCTGTCAATCATAGCTTTGGAGAGGATCTCTCTTTCGTTCTTATTGAGGCTTTTACCATTTTTCCGATTTCAAAGTGGTTGCTAATCACAGCTTTGAAGAGGATTATTCATTCGTTCTTATTGAGGCTTTTACCATTTTTTCCGATTTCAAAGTGGTTGCTAAACACAGCTTTGAAGAGGACTATTCTTTCGTTCTTATTAGGTCTGTTACAATTATTCCGATTTCAAAGTGGCTACTAATCACAGCTTTGAAGAGGATCATTC
>NZ_JBHSMI010000062.1:145203-145420 GCF_042655525.1 Cohnella soli | reverse complement strand
GCCTTGGTGAGCCGTTACCCCACCAACTAGCTAATGCGCCGCAGGCCCATCCCTCAGCCACAGCTTGCACCGTGTTTCCTCACTCGGTCATGCAACCAAGCGATGTATCCGGTCTTAGCATTCGTTTCCGAATGTTATCCCGATCTGAGGGGCAGGTTGCCTACGTGTTACTCACCCGTCCGCCGCTAACCAAGTTAGTTGCAAGCAACTAACAAGA
>NZ_JBHSMI010000062.1:0-145167 GCF_042655525.1 Cohnella soli | reverse complement strand
TTGAAGCCGAAGCTTCTTATTACAGAGCCTTTTGAGGCTCATTCACTGCTGGTCTTACTTTTGTTTCTTACGCTCTATGTTCAGTTTTCAAAGTACAATTGGTTTGTTTCGTTATTTCGTTGCCGTTTGAAGCGGCTTAAATAATATAGCACAGCCCACAAAGGGAATGCAACCCCTTTTTCAAATGAATTTTTCACATCAACATGAAGTTCTACTGCCGCATAGACAAAAACCGGCCCCTCCGCATAACGGAGAGGCCGGTTCCTATTTCTATCTTAGTGCTCATCGCGCATATGAGGGAACAGCAACACGTCGCGGATCGATGGCGAGTCGGTCAGCAGCATAACCAAACGGTCGACGCCGATGCCGAGACCGCCCGTCGGCGGCATGCCGTACTCGAGCGCGCGGATGAAATCGTCATCCATCTCGTGCGCCTCGTCGTTGCCCGCTTCCTTCTCGGTCAACTGCGCTTCGAAGCGTTCGCGTTGATCGATCGGATCATTCAGCTCCGTAAATGCGTTCGCGTGTTCACGTGCGACGATAAACAGTTCGAAACGATCCGTGAATCGCGGATCGGATGCTTTTTTCTTCGCCAAAGGAGAGATCGCTACAGGGTGTCCCGTCACAAACGTCGGCTGAATGAGCGTATGTTCACAGAATTGCTCGAAAAACGCGTTGACGATATGGCCGAACGACATGTGCTTCTCGACCGGCACTTTATGTTCTTTGGCCAACGCGTGCGCTTCCTCATCCGTCATCTCGACTTCGAAATCGACGCCGACAACTTCGCGAATCAGTTGCGTCATCGATACGCGGCGCCAAGCTGGCGTTAAATCGACTTCTTGCCCCTGATACGTGATCTTCGTCGTCCCAAGCACCTCTTGCGCAATGTGCGCGACCAGTTGCTCGGTCAAATCCATGATGTCCTCGTAGTCGGCATACGCCTCGTACAGCTCGATCATCGTAAATTCCGGGTTATGGCGCGTCGAGATACCTTCGTTACGATATACCCTCCCGATCTCGTACACTTTCTCCATGCCGCCGACGATCAACCGCTTCAAGTGAAGCTCGATCGCGATCCGCATGTAAAGTTGCATATCGAGCGCATTGTGATGCGTAATGAACGGACGCGCAGCCGCCCCGCCCGCGATCGCGTGCAACGTGGGCGTCTCCACTTCCAAATAACCGCGGCTGTCCAAATAACGACGCATCGCCTGAATAATACGCGAACGTGCAATGAACGTCTTCTGTACGTCCGGATTCACGATCAGATCGACGTACCGTTGGCGATAACGCGTCTCGACGTCTTTCAGGCCGTGGAATTTGTCCGGAAGAGGCAACAGCGACTTCGTCAATACTTCGAGGTCCTGCACTTTAACCGACAACTCGCCCGTCTTGGTCTTGAAGACGACGCCTTTGATGCCGATCATGTCGCCGATATCGAGCAGATCAAACGCCGCATATTTGTTCTCCGCTACGGAGTCTTGCCGAACATAAATTTGAATTTTGCCGGATAAGTCCTGAAGATTCGCAAAAGACGCTTTACCCATGCCGCGCTTGGTCATAATACGGCCAGCCAGGCTGACTTCGACCGCCTTCTCCTCGAGTTCTTCTTTCGAAAGCTCCCCATACTTCGAAGCAAGATCGCCTGCTTCGTTGGCACGGGAAAATTTCGTGCCGAACGGGTCGATGCCGAGCGAGCGAAGCTCGTCCAGCTTGTTGCGCCGGATTTGAAGCAATTCCCCTAGTTCGAGTGTCTCGGTGTTTTCCGTGTGGTCCATGATTGTAAACTCCTTCGTCTTTCGAGTCTAACAGTGCAAGCAAAGCTTCCCTGACGCCGGTAGACGTCGGGGAAGCTTTGCGCAGCGTACGGATGGGACATACCTATCGATGGTTACATTTTGATATCGACGATTTTGTATTGAATAATGCCCGCAGGAACGCTCACTTCTACCGTCGTGCCTTTTTTCTTCCCGATAATCGCCTTTCCTACGGGGCTTTCGTTCGAAATCTTGTTGTTAAGCGGGTCGGACTCCGCCGTGCCCACAATTGTATATTCCATCGAATCTCCGAATTCGAGATCTTCTACGACGACGGTGGAACCGATGCTTACCGTCTCCAAGTCGATCTCTTCGTGATTGATAATACGCGCGTTGCGGAGCATCTTCTCCAAGGTAATAATGCGTCCTTCGATGAAGGCTTGCTCGTTCTTCGCGTCTTCGTATTCGGAGTTCTCGCTGATATCGCCGTAACCAATAGCAACCTTAATACGTTCCGCGACTTCGCGGCGCTTGACGGACTTCAGGTTCTCGAGTTCTTCTTCCAACCGCTTAAGACCGTCTTGGGTCAGAAGCACTTCCTTATCGCTCATCTCACCGATCTCCTGTCATGGTAAAGATTTTCACGGTTGTTACAACACAATATATGGCCCGTCGCCGACGACATGCCATCTTCTGGTGATAAAGTCTGGAGTCTTCCTGATGTTCGGGCGAATATTGGTTCTGATTATATTTCAAGCCCTCATAAATGTCAATTCGCGGAAAAGCCTGAATTGAAACCGCTTCATTTCTAGTGAATGATCGGCGCGCTCTCCCCTGATTCGTTCGCGGCCTCTTGCCGAAGCAGCTCGTCGAGGGTGTGGACGTAATCTTCCAAGACGGAAACAACACCCGCCCGCGCGGTCAAATCCATGATGGAGTTCTTGATTTGCGCCGAGTCCGGCAGCCCCTTCAAATACCAAGCCAGATGTTTGCGCATTTCGCGAACGGCGACGCTTTCGCCCTTCAGATCGATCAGCCGGTCCATATGAAGAATCGCGATGCGGATTTTCTCGGCCGGTGACGGATCGGCAAGCAACTCGCCTGTCGTTAAGTAATGAACGGTGCGGTACAGCATCCAAGGATTGCCGAGCGCGCCTCTGCCTATCATCACGCCGTCGCAGTTCGTATGCTCGAGCAGTCTTTTGGCGTCCTCCGGGGTGAACACGTCTCCGTTGCCGATAACAGGAATGTTAACGGCCTGCTTCACGTCCCGTAAAATGTCCCAGTTAGCCGTACCCGTATATAGTTGTTCCCGCGTACGTCCGTGTACACTGACGGCCGCTCCGCCCGCGCGTTCGACCGCCTGCGCGTTCTCGACCGCGTAAATATGCTCATCGTCCCAACCGATGCGCATCTTGACGGTAACCGGCTTCTTGGCGGCATCCGCCGCATAAGACACCATCTCGTATATTTTATTCGGATCGAGCAACCAGCGGGCTCCTGCGTCGCATTTGGTCACTTTCGGTACCGGGCAGCCCATGTTGATGTCGATGATGTCCGCGTTCGTGTTTTTGTCGACGAACTTGACCGCTTCGACTAGAGACTCCTTGTCGCCTCCGAATATTTGCAAGCTCAGCGGCTTCTCCCGTTCGTCCACGAACAACATCTCGAGTGTCCGCGTATTTCCGTGCAGAATCGCCTTGTCGCTGACCATCTCGGCGCAGACGAGCCCGCAGCCGAATTCCTTGGCGATCAAACGAAACGCCGGGTTACAGACGCCCGCCATCGGCGCGAGCACGACGTTGTTGTTCATTTGTACATTGCCGATTTTAAGCATTGTCTTTCGACTCCTTTCTTAGCTCGCCATCCGCCGAATGCCATTCAGCATAACGAGCGATGCCTTCCTCCTCAAGCGAGAACGCCGATAGCTCGGACGCCCATGGGAAAACCTTCTCCTTCGGCCACACGTCGCGAAGCGGCACCAACACGAAAGCCCGCTGCCCCATTCGGGGATGCGGGAGCGTTAGTTCCGGCGTATCCATCGACGTCTCTCCATGAACGAGCAAGTCCAAATCGATATTTCGCGGTCCCCACCGCACATCCCTGATGCGCCCCATTTCTTGCTCGATCGCCAGAAGGCGCCTCAGCAATTCGACAGGTTCCAGTTCCGTGTGCAATGCGATCGCCATATTCAGAAAAGAAGGCTGATCCGTATAGCCGACGGGCGCAGTCTCGTAAGCTGCCGATACACGGACGAGCTCGATTCCCGGCTCCGCTTGCAGTCTGCGCACGGCTTCCGCAAGCGAATGCTCCCGATCTCCCAGATTGGCGCCAAGCGCCACATATGCTTCCAACACGCGTTGCTCAATCCTCTGCGGGTACGACGTTGCCGTCCGGGTCCCGCTTCCTGCGGAACTCCACGGTCACCCCGTCGAACGTAATGTCGAACGGCGGATTCGGCTTCGTTACCGCCACCGTCGCTTGAATGATACTAGTATACGTACCGAGCAACGCAGATGCAATGTTCTGACATAACGTCTCGATCAACTTGACTGGCGGGCCTTCCACGATTTCCTTGACGAGAGCGTGAATCTCCGCGTAATTAACCGTGTCGGACACGTCGTCGCTAGCGGCTGCCCGTCCCAGATCCATTCGCATATCGAGATCGACGATATATTTCTGCCCAAGCTTGTTCTCCTCGGGAAATACGCCATGATAGCCGTAGAAAACCATGCGCTTCAATATCATTCTATCCATTAGCTGCCCCTCCGTTCCGCTGTCTGTCGGTATACAATCGCGTCCGTCATCGCGGCGACCTTCTTCATCTCCGGGACATCGTGCACCCTGACGATCTGACAACCTTGCGCGATGCCGAGCGCGGTTGTCGCCGCCGTTCCTTCGAGCGCCTCTCCGGGCGTTACGCCGAGCGTACGCTGGATGAACGACTTGCGCGACGTCCCAAGCAACACTGGATAGCCGAGAGCAACGATATCGCCCAGCCGTCCCATCGTCTCCAGATTTTGTTCCAGATCTTTGGCGAAGCCGATGCCCGGATCTAGCCAGATGTTCTCATCGGCAACGCCGGCAGCGCGCGCGATCTCGACGTTTTCCCGCAAATCCCGCAGTATGTCAGGCACAAAATCGGTGTAATCCCGATCATTACGATTATGGGTGAGCACGACCGGACACCCGAATCGCGCACATACGGCGGCAAGCTCGGGCTCTCGCTTGAATCCCCACACGTCGTTTACGATATGGGCTCCGGCTTCGAGTGCGGCGAGCGCCGTCCCTGCCTTGTACGTATCGATGCTGATCGGTAGCGCAACCTGCTCCCGAATCGCCCGAATGACAGGCACGACCCGGCGTATTTCTTCTTCCTCCGAGATTAGCGCGCTACCCGGACGCGTCGATTCGCCTCCGACATCGATAATGTCCGCTCCTTCTGCAGCCATCATCTTCGCCCGTTCCACGGCGGCGGATACTTCGTCGTACCGTCCGCCGTCCGAGAAGGAGTCCGGCGTCGCGTTCAGAATGCCCATCACGAGCGTCCGCTTCCCCAGCGCCAGCTTCAACCCATCTGCGAATTCGTATGTTCGATTGTAAAAGATCGGCTTCATCGTTCGTTCCTTTCCGCTTCCGCGCGGTATTCGCTCATAAGGGTGTTCGTAACCGGACCGACCGAACTGCCGCAGCCCGGAGAATGCCCGCTTCCCTCGCTATTCTCGATGCGGACGACCGGCACGACCTCCTGAATAGAGTTCGTCAAGAACACTTCGTCCGCTGCCAGCAGCTTGTCCCATCCGTAATTCCCCTGCTCCGTTCGGATGCCTAGCCGGGCGGCCATCTCAAGCACATAGGACCGGGTAATGCCTTCGAGCAAGCCGGTGGAAACTTCCGGGGTGAACAATACCCCCTCAGCAACCCAAAACACGTTGCTGACCATCCCTTCGACGATTTTCCCTTCGCGGTTCAAGAACACGCCTTCCGTACCCGCGCCCGCGCCGGAGGCGACCAATTCCCTCTTGCCATTGATATTATTCATATAGTGAAACGATTTTAAACGAACATCGCTTTCCGGGGTGCTCCTCAATGTCTGAAGCAGCCGGATCGTCTTCCCTTTGCGATCGGACGGTTCATCCGGAGGCAGCGCCTTGGTGTACACGATCTCGTTAGGCTCAGCGTACCCTTCGGCCGGAAGCCCGATCTCCCCTTCACCCGCAGATACCGACCAACGAATGTAGCCGTCGGACAATCCGTTCTCCTTCAATAGAAGAGCGACGCCTTCCCGCATCTTCTCGACATTCGGCTCATAGGCGATACCCAGAGCTTGGCAGCCTTTCGCCAGCCTCTCTGCGTGCTCTGCGAGTAGCCACGGCCTTCCGCCGTACGTCCGAAACGTCTCGAACAGCCCCATGCCGTACAAAAAACCGTGATCGAATGCTGAGATCACGGCTTCGGAACGATCTATCGGTCGTCCGTTATACAGAAACTTCATACTCTGACGCCCGTCTTCTGGCTCAGGAAATTGCGTAGAATGCGAAGCCCGTGATCGGTCATGATCGATTCCGGATGGAATTGCACGCCTTCGATCACATACTCCTTGTGCCGCAGGCCCATAATCATTCCGTCTTCCGTCTCGGCGCTGATCTCCAGGCAGTCAGGCAACGTGTCTCGCTTCACGATCAGCGAGTGGTATCGGGTTGCCGTGAAAGGCGATGGCAAACCTTCGAATATCGTCCGACCGTCGTGCGAAATTTCGGACGTCTTACCGTGCATAAGCTCTCCGGCGCGAACGACCTCCCCGCCGAACGCTTGTCCGATCGATTGGTGTCCGAGACAGACGCCGAGAATCGGGATTTCGCCCTTGAACCGTTCCAGCAGCGCCAGGCTGACGCCAGCCTCGTTCGGCGTGCACGGACCCGGCGAAATGAGAATATGGTCGGGCGCCAGCTTGGCGATGCCGTCCAGGTCGATCTCATCGTTGCGGTACACTTGAATGTCCTCGCCGAGCTCGCCAAGATATTGCACCAGGTTATACGTAAAGGAATCGTAATTATCGATGACCAGAATCATGTTCGTTCCCCTGCCCTTCCGTTGCTTCGCAATATTGCACCGCTTTCCACAGTGCTTTCGCCTTATTCAGCGACTCGTAATATTCCCGCTCCGGCTCGGAATCAATCACAATGCCCGCACCCGCCTGGATGTGGCACACGCCGTCCTTAACCGCGATCGTACGAATAATTATATTAAATTCCATATTTCCGCTATAGTCAATCCATCCGACAGAGCCAGTATATGGTCCCCGTCGCGTCGGTTCGAGCTCTTCAATGATCTCCATCGTGCGGATTTTGGGCGCGCCGGTAATCGTACCTCCCGGAAACACGGCGGCCAGCACATCAAGCGCGTCCTTGCCTCGGGCGAGCCGGCCTTCCACTTGAGAAACGAGGTGCATGACGTGCGAATAACGTTCGACCGTCATCAGTTCCGGCACTTTCACCGTGCCGTATGCTGAGACTCGGCCGAGATCATTACGCTCGAGATCAACGAGCATGACGTGCTCCGCCCGCTCCTTATCGCTGGACAGCAGCTCGTCCTCGAGCGCCAAGTCCTCTTCGGGCGTCCGCCCGCGCCGCCGCGTGCCCGCGATCGGACGAGTCGACAGCTTGCCGCCGTCCAGCTTGACGAGCAACTCGGGGGAGGCGCTCACGAGCGAGAAATCCGGCGCTCGGAACAAGCCCATATAAGGAGACGGATTCACGACGCGAAGCCATTCATATAACGCCTCGGGCGACGCTTCCGTCGGCCGGCTCTGACGCATGGACAAGTTCACCTGGAATACATCCCCTTGCCCGATGTACTGTTGAACGCGTCGCACTGCCTGCTGGAACTGCTCCTTGCTTATCGACGTCGCCAGGCCGGGCAGCCGCTCTACATCGATCTGCAGCAGATCGCGCTCCGTCCGTTCGCACATCGCCCGCTTGCGTGCGGCGTCCGCCTCGCTGCGCCCGCCCGCAAGCCAGCCCGCCCATTCCCGCGTCATCTCGGCCGCCCGCTCCCGCGCGCCCGCGTATAACGCCTTCAAATCTGCGTCGCCCACACCCTCGCCAGACCCAGACCCGATACGAGTATGAACGGCGACGTAGACGGCCCCTTCCTGATGATCGGCAACCCACAGCTCCTCGAACCGCTGGAAAACGTATTGCGGAATACCCAGATCGTCCTCCGCAATCACCGGCAACCGCTCCAAGCTGCGAACAACATCATAGCTCCAGTAGCCGAGCACGCCGCCGATGCAGTCCGGCACATCTGCCGGCCGCGGTCCGCGCCAAGGGCGCATCCACTCGCGCAGCACCTGCAGCGGCGAACCCGTCAGACGCCCGGCCTGCTCCCATGCCCCGCCCAATGCTTCAGCCAACACCTGCGCGCCCGCTCCGTCCCCGACGAGCACCGACACCGGGCGCAAGCCGACGATCGAGTAGCGCCCGCCCTTCCCGCTTTCCAGCAGGCAAGCGTATGGGGAAGCCGCCTCCCAAGCTCGATCCCAGAATGCAGGCAATACATCGGGTCCCGTCACCATTTTACGCACATAAGGAAACAGCGAATACCCCTCGTCGACACGCTCCTCGCGCCATCGCATCCACTGCTCCAACTCGACCAATTCCATACTCTCCACGATTTCCGCCCCTTTTGCCCGATCGCGGTCTCTTTGTCTTTCTAAGCAGAATACCACAAATCCATCCCGTATGCTTGCCTGCAAGAGCAAATTTCAAAATCCGCCATTCATATATTGACCCGATATATATCAAAATGATATATTATGAATCGTTAGAGGGTGAATTGAGCTTCCAGCTTGTCAAATCCAACACCTAGAGAGAGAGGAAACCCGCATGAACAGTCAAGACGTCCTTCTAGGCATGCTCATGAGACGCTCTTTATCCGGTTACGAGATCAAAAATCTGTATGAGGAAATCTTCGGCTATTTCTATAACTCAAGCTACGGAACGATTTATCCGACGCTTCATCGCATGGAGAAAGAGGGTTTAATCTCGAAGGAAAGCGTTGTGCAGGAAGGCAAACCAAACAAAAACGTGTACACCATTACGGAGGAAGGCCAAAGCCGGTTCTATGACTACCTGAACAGCCATGTGGAATCTGACACGTACAAGTCGGACTTCCTGATGCGGCTGTACTTCGGCCACTACGTCGACGAGAAACTGGTTATCGATTGGCTCCAGCAAGCCGAGAAAGAGATTCAGTCGGAACTCGACAGCCTGAGCGAGAAACGCGATGCGTTCAAAGATATGATGCAGCCGACGCAGCTCATCTGTATCGAGCTGGGCATTAACATCTGCATCGCTAAGCTAACGACAATACGGGAAGGCATGGCTCGCTTGAAAGCGCAACAGTAAACAAAGGAGAGAAGCATGTATGAGTGAAAAAGGTTCGAACCGCAATCTGATCATACTGGCGATGGCGCTCGGTCTGCTGATGGCGTCGCTGGACAACACGATCGTAGCCTCGTGCATCAACAAGATCAGCGAAGATTTTAATGTGTTCGATAAAGTGAGCTGGGTGTTTACGGCTTATATGCTTGCAGCGACGAGCACGATGCTCGTATTCGGCAAAATGTCGGATTTGTTCGGAAGAAAATTGTTTTACATGATCGGCATCGGCATGTTCCTGATCGGCTCCGCTTTGTGCGGAGTCGCCCAGAGCGCCGACCAACTTATTCTGTTCCGGGTCATTCAGGGCATCGGCTCCGGCTCGTTGTTCCCGATCAGCTTCACCATCATCTATACGATCTTTAACGATCCGAAAGACGCGGCGAAAATGTCGGGCGTGTTCGGCGCAATCTTCGGTCTGTCGTCCGTCGCAGGTCCGCAGCTCGGCAGCTTTATCGCGGATCACTTCGGGTGGAGATGGAACTTCTACATCAATGTACCTATCGGCATAGCCTCCATGCTCGTCCTGATGTTCGCGTTGAAAGAAACGCGTTCGGAGAAAAGACCGAAAATCGATTACTTGGGGACGCTGTTCCTAATCGTGACGACCGTCTCGCTCATGCTTGCGCTGGAATGGGGCGGTAAAGATTACGCTTGGAGCTCCTGGCAAGAAATCAGCCTTTTTGCCGTCTCCGCCATCTTCGGCGCATTGTTCATCGCCGTCGAACTGCGCGCCTCGGAACCGGTACTCCCGCTCAGCATCTTCAAGAACAGAATGGTTCTCGGCACGAGCATTATCTGCTTCTGCCAAGGGGTCATTATGTTCTCCGCCATTACGTATTTGCCGAGCTTCACGGTCGGTGTGCTCGGGCATGCCAACTCCAACGGCATACTGACGCCGATGATGGCTTCGCTGATCGCCGGGGCGATCGGATTCGGCTTCTTGCAAGGCAAGTTTGCGTTCCGTACGCTCATGCTCTTCACGATGGTGATGACTGTCCTGGTCGCGTCGTTACTTGCAACCGTCGGCACGGACGCCTCTTACGGATATATGATTCTGCTGATGATCCTGCTCGGCTTCGGCGCGGTCGGACCGCTCATGAGCGTCGCTCAAAGCGCCATCGCCGCGAACGTCGATCCGAAATACATGGGCGTCAGCTCTTCCATCGTCGGATTCTGGCGTAATATCGGGGGCATCATGGGCGCTTCGATCATGGCGACGATCGTTAACAACAATCTGCATCGCTTAATTACAACCGGCGCTGCCGACATCGGCATTCCGAAAGATAAAATCGCCACGTTGGCGAACCCGGAACTCCTTATGCGGGCAGGCGGCAAGCTCGATCCGCAAATTCGCGAGTTTCTGCAAGGCGCGCTGGGCACGTCGATCAATCATGGTTTTATTCTCAGCATCTGTGTCGGCGTCATCGGCCTCGTCACGGCGTTGTTCGTCGGCGCAAGCAGGCTGGATGTCACGGCTGCGAAACAGCGCGAGCAGGGGCAGCCCGGTGCCGCCCACGTCTGATCATTGCTTTTCAAGAAGCTTTCCCAGCGGTCGATAGATCATATCCACGAACTGGGTCGGACCCGGCATGTCCGGAAAAAGAACAAGCAAAATCGCAAGCAGCCAGCCGATTATCGTGATGGTCACAAAGGCTGCTTTCTCTTTCTTCATGTTTTTATTCATTTTCGGCCATTCGAATAGAACCATGAGTATCAAGATGACCGTTATTCCCAGTATGGCAGCCCAATTCATTTTTTCTTCACCTTGTTTTTCGGCCTAACCGCACCCTCGGTGGACATGCCGGGACGGAGTATTTTGGAATTCACTTCAACGTTCACTTCGACTTTAGGGAATATTTCGTCCCAGCGTTCTTTCGACTTGTTCCAACTCTTCGGATATTTGCGGTGAAAGGCGTCCGCAAATCCGAAGATGTCCGTTTTTAACTCTTGTTGCCCGCGATCAAGAGCCAACCGTACGTTATTTTCAACGGATTCATTCAGTTCGTTTTGTATTTCTTTCATCAATTTCGGATTTACGGAGCTCAGATTGGTCGTATTTTGCACCAAATCGTATTTCGAATCGATTCTGACCGTCATGGTCCATTTCTCGTCGTTCATCCCCGGAATCAGCTCCGTCGTACTATTCCGCATTCTCACGGATACGTAACCTTCCGCCTCCTGCGGTTCAATGGTAACGGTCGCCGATTTGATCTCGTTCCTCACCCAAAGCAATCCTCTCGTCACTTTATCGTCCATCCGTCCGACCATTTTGTCTTTCTTGAACACGGCGGTTCCGGTAATATACGGATCCGTTTGCTTTCCCTTCTTTTCCGACTCCGGCGGCAATATTTCTACCCAAGGCAAGGCAGCCGCGCCCGACTCGCCGGCCAACATTTGCGCCAGATCGTTGGCCGTCGTTTTGATCCCGATTCGGGTTTTGACCATTTCCCGAAGCGATTCCGCCGAGCTTCGTTCAAGCGGAGGGAGCAATTCCATTACCTCTTTGGCTTCGCCTTTGCTGACAAGCATATCGGCGCGTATACGGGGTTCCGGGTCCCGCAACAAGAAATCGACATGCTCGCGGATTCCTTCCCTCGCCATCTTCTCGCCGATGACGAATACTTCGCCATGCCCCCAGAAGATTTTGCGAGGAAGCTTCTCCTGCAGCTTGGACATCGCGTCGGCAATCGTAGATCCTTCCTCGGACCTCACCAGCGTTTGAGCCATGCCGCCTCCTCCGCCGCCCCCCATGACGCCTCCTCCGCCCCCGCCCCCGGAAGCTCTCGGAACAAAGATTTGAACGGAAAGCTCGATCGTCTTATCGTCCTTCTTGTCGATTCCCGTGGCCATGACCAATGCCAAATCGTTGACTTCGGTTCTATCCCAGCAGCCGGCAAGCGGAGCAAGAGACATGCCGAGCGCAACAACGATAATCGATTTTCTGGTGAAAAAGGCATTCATGCTTGTCGCTCCTCCTTACGGGTTCGATTCTTTTTTCGCGCGAATGCAAGGATTAGCAACAGGATCGGAATAATTCCTTTTATCGATACGATATAAAACATGCCTGACGTATTGAAGAAATGGGACATTTCCTGCAGGTTAGGGAATACCCACATCGTGATCGGCACGAGCAGAAACCCGAGCGGAAAAACAATCGGCCTGTAGTCGGACAGATTCAACCATTCCGAAGTAATAAGAATGAGCAAATAATAATAAACCGAATTTTTAACAAATACCCCGAGCACCCAAAACGCCATCAAAAGCGATTCCATATGTTCAACAAAATCGGCTAGGCTAACGTATCGCGCCGCGTTCATCACCGGGTAATTGAAACTGTCAATAATGGGTCCGAGTAAAAACAGAGCGACAAGACTTGTAATCACCATTGTAAGCATGACCGTAATTACCGCGATCATTGCCCATTTCGCCCCTTTTTCCCGATCGGTCACGAAAGGAAGCAGAAAAGAAACGTCAATGAACTCGACGAACCATCCTTGCGCGAAAAAAGAGCCTATGAGGGAAGGTTTGATTCCTTTCTCCATTATCGGAAACATATGGCTCGGTTTCAGGTCCGGAATAATCAGAATATAGATCAATAGGAGAATAACGATCATGATCGGAACGAACATCTGAGCGCATCTTGCCAGCACTTCCACGCCGCCCCGCACCGCGAAAGCGCAGACCAGTACCATGCTGCTTACGACGACGAGAAGCGGAGTTTCAGGAAGAAAAGCGCTTACGATGAACTCCCCGTATTGCCTAATAACGAATCCGTTATCATGCGCATAGACGAAGAAGAAAATAAACCCGACGATCGTTCCCGGGAACCGACCGAGAATCTGTCCGCTGGATCCGACGATGCTCGTCTTCGGGTACAGCTTATTCAACTGATAGGCGGTAAACGTCATCAGAATCCCCAACAAAGAAGCGACGATCGGCGAAAGCCATAGATCTCGTCCGGCATTCGTCGCCATGATCGTCGGTAACGAAATAATGGCTGTCGCTATGATCGTCGGGTACATCATAATCGCCATCTGGAACGCGGAAATCTTGCCTTTTTCGATCAACGTTCTCACCCCCTGACTGATGCGATACCAAACAGAAACAAAGGGATAATGAGTTGCGCGGACATATCGTAAAGAGCGGCCGACGTGCCGAGAAAATGGATAAGGTCCTGCAGGTTGGGCGACGCCCAAAGGCTGGAAAGCACTAGTAAAAATCCGATGGGAAAGACAAGCGGCCGATAATCGGAGAGCTTCAACCATTGCGAAGCGGCGAGAACGATCACGTAATAGAACACCGCGATTTTGACGAACGCGCTCGCCACCCATATCGCCATGACGATGGACTCCAGATGTTCAAAAAAGTCCGCGAACGTAATATATTCGGCCGCGGTCATTACCGGATAGATCAAATCGCTCGTAATCGTGCCAAATAAAAAAAGGATGGCAAAATTGGTAAGCACCATCAACGTCACCACGGCAACTACCGAGATCATTCCCCATTTCAATCCTTTCTTGCGATCGTTCAGAAACGGAAGCAGAAAGGAAACGAGCACGAATTCGCTGAGCCAGCCCTGCGGAATGATGGAACCGATAAAGGAGGGCTTCAATCCATGCTCGAACATCGGAAACATGTTGTTTACGTGCAAATCCGGTATGAGCATAACAAATAACGAAATGAAAAGCAGCGTCACGACCGGCATGAATAACTGAGCGCATCTTCCCAGAACTTCTACTCCGCCCCGTACCGCGAAAGCGCTGACCAGCACCATGCTTCCCATGATGACGACCAATGGGGTTTCAAATAGATTGGCGCTCGCAACGAACTCTCCGTATTCTCTAATGATGATGCCGGTAATATGCCAAAAAAAGACGATAAAGAAGAGGCCGATGATTTTACCCGGAATCCGGCCGACGATATGTGCGCTATATTCCGTGATGTTCATTTCCGGGTAGCGCCGATTCAGCTTATTGAGGATATACACGTTAAGAAATCCGACAAGGGACGCCCAGATCGGCGAAAGCCACAAATCCCGTTCCGCGTGTTGTGCCGTGATCGACGGCACGAAGAGGAGGGCCGTCGCCAGAACCGACGGGAACATCAGAATTCCCATCTGGAAACCGGATATTTTTCCTTTTTCGATCATCCCTAATCGCCTCCCTTGGTCGGATTCGGCTTCTGCCCCGGAGCTTGACGGTGCGTGTTTCCTTCTCCGGTTAAACGCGGACGAGTGTCCAACTTCCATAACGGGGCTCGAAACAGCACATCTTTAAGATCGCGGCCATTCCTCGGGGCGAGCGGACTCAAGTACGGAACGCCGAAAGAACGAAGCGTACAGAGGTGGATAACGATTATAATCACGCCGAGCATCAGGCCAAGCAACCCCAGGATGCCCGCCAGGATCATAATCGGGAAACGCAGCATCCTTAATGCGATTCCCACCGTGTAGTGGGGGATCATGAAGGAAGCGATTCCCGTCATCGCGACGACCATGACCATAGGCGCGGATACGAGTCCGGCCGAAGTCGCGGCTTGCCCGATGACTAGCGCTCCGACGATGCTGACGGCCGCGCCGACCTGCTTGGGCAGCCGAACCCCGGCTTCGCGAAGCGCTTCGAAAGTCACTTCCATTAGAAAAGCCTCGACGATGGCCGGAAAAGGAATCTCTTCCCGGGACTTGGCTACGCTAATCAGAAGAGTGGTCGGAATCATCTCTTGGTGGTACGTGAGGATCGCAACATAAGCCGAAGGCACGATTAACGAAATAAGGAAAAACAAATATCGCAGCCAACGAATGAGCGTGCTTATCAAAAACCTTTGATAATAATCTTCCGGCGAATGCAGCAAGGAGGCGAGGGTCGTCGGCGCAACGAGGACGAAGGGGGTCCCATCCACGAGAATAACGACGCGGCCTTCCAGCAGAGAACCCGTCGCGACATCGGGCCGTTCCGTCGAGAGAAGCTGAGGGAACGGGGAGTAGGGACTATCCTCGATCATCTCTTCGATATACCCGCTTTCCAAAATACCGTCCATGTCGATTCGCCCAATCCGATTCTCTACTTCTTCAATCAAAGCAGACGCCGCGAGTCCCTCGATATAGGCGATGACGACCTCCGTCTGCGTATACCGTCCGACTTTTATCGATTTCATTTTCAGCGCGGGACTTTTGATTTTTCTTCGTAGCAGAGAAGTATTGACCCCTAGCGTTTCCGTGAACCCTTCGCGCGGTCCTCGAATAACGCTCTCGGCGACCGGCTCTTCAACCCCGCGTTTTTCCCACTTCGCCAATCCCAATGCAATGCCTTCCCGTTGTTGATCGACAAGAAGTACCGGGTTTCCGTTTGAAATTTGCTCGATCGCTTCGGCGAACGTTTTAACGTTTTTCCGACTGGAGACGGAAATCCTAGATTGAAGAATGCTATTCGTATTGCTATTATCCGCCGCCGATTCCTGCATTAGCGGAGCAAGAACGTGCTGATCGATCATCTCGAGATTGGACAGGCCTTCTATATAGACAAGCAATGCTTTTGTTTTTCCCGCAATCAGAAAGTCGTGCATGACGACATCCGAGCAATTCGCATAGATGGCGTTCAAATCTTGCAAGTTTTCATTCAGATCCATGGAGAGCGCGGGCTGTTGGTCAGCCGGCTGCCGGTCGTTATTCAACGGGTTGCGCGGACGGGATTTCAGCAGTTGTTTCAATACTTTGCGGATAACGCGCATGGCCGATCGGTTCTCCTTGTATCGTTTCCATCCATTCTCGCCCAATCGCCAAGCTTCTATAACTTTGAATTTTCCTAGGGGTGGTTGGGAATGCTTGTATAATTATCCGGTGCGGAAGGCGGGAAAATGCTCGAGAAAGGCAAAATATCGGGGTTTCAACTCGTTCTTCTGATGCACCCTACGATCATGGCGTCAGGGCTTATTCTCATGCCGTCGATTACGGCCATTCAAGCCAAGCAGGATATATGGCTGTCGCCTATAATGGCTTCCGTGATCGGGTATTTGAATGTCTATCTCGTCTATCGATTAAACAAGCTATACCCAGGCAAGACGATTATTGAATACGCCCCGCGCATTGTCGGCTACCGGATTTTACAGCGACTTTCTGCTGATCGCATTTTTGGTACCGTATTTGACTGAGCGCAACAAAGGAATGAAGTGGGGGATGTATGCCGTACATCTTGTCGTCCCGACTTTCATTATGTTCGATTTCGTTCCCTATTTATTATTCAGCGACATTACGGGAAGCCTCTCGTACCCGATGATCGGCGCAATTCGATATATTATCATCGGTCAACTGTTCGAGCATCTCGAGGCGATTGTGATGTCGATCTACGTTGGCGGCGTGTTTATTAAAATATCCGTGTTCTTCTACGTCGTCGCGCTCGGAACCGCCCAATGGCTGAAACTATCCGATTATCGCCCTATCGTCATGCCCGTTGGTTTCTTGCTGGTGCTGTTCAGCATCTGGTCCGCCGCTAGCTTGCAAGAGTTGGCGGGCTTCTTCATGAAGACGACGCCGTTCTATGCTTTGACGCTGCAAACGGTCGTGCCGGTGCTCTTGCTTATGATTGCGCTGATTAGAAAGAAGCCGGAACAGTCATAACGCCAATCTACAATAAACAGCCCGCCGAGCATGCTCGGCGGGCTTGATCCGCGATAAGGCGGAAATGGATTAATTTTCGAAGTTGAACAGAGGCGTGCTCAAGTAACGTTCGCCGTTGGAAGGAACGACGGCGATGACGCGTTTGCCTGCGCCAAGCTCTTTCGCCACTTTAAGCGCCGCGAAGATAGCTGCGCCGGAGGAAATGCCGACAAGCAAACCTTCTTTCTTCGCAACTGTACGTGCCGTCTCGAACGCTTCATCGTTCTCGATCGTCACGATTTGATCGTAGACGTCGCGATTCAGAATTTCAGGAATGAAGTTCGCGCCGATCCCTTGGATCTTGTGCGGACCAGGGCCGCCGCCGGACAGCAGCGGGGAAGCCGCAGGTTCTACCGCGACGATGCGGATACCCGGGAAGTTTTCTTTCAGCACTTCGCCGGCGCCGGAGATCGTGCCGCCCGTGCCGATCCCTGCAACGAACGCATCAAGCTTGCCGTCGAGAGAGTTGATCGCTTCGACGATTTCCGGACCGGTCGTTTCGCGGTGGATTTTCACGTTCGCTTTGTTCTTGAATTGTTGAGGAAGGAAATAGTCCGGGTTCTCTTGCACGATCTCTTCCGCTTTGCGGACAGCGCCGTTCATGCCTTCGGACCCAGGTGTCAGAACGAGTTCCGCGCCGTAGGCGCGCAGCAGATTGCGGCGCTCTAAGCTCATCGTCTCAGGCATAACGAGAATCGCACGGTAACCTTTCGCGGCGGCGACCATCGCCAGGCCGATACCGGTGTTGCCGCTCGTCGGTTCGACGATCGTGCTGACTCCCGGTTTGATGACGCCTTGCTTCTCCGCTTCTTCGATCATGCTGATCGCAATGCGATCCTTAACGCTGGAGCCTGGGTTCTGGTATTCCAGCTTCACATAGATTTCAGCGCTGCCTTCGGGCACGATACGGTTCAAGCGGACGAGCGGCGTATCGCCGATCAGTTGAGTCACGTTCTGAACAATCTTAGCCATTAGACAATTCCCTCCCAGAATATACGGCCGATGCCGCGTTGCGTTAATCCGACTAATTCAGTAGGTATTTATAGTTTCATCTTAACAAAATCGATGGAAGATTGTCAAGCGCGGCGGCGTGCAGGTGTCGTTGTGCAGGTGTAGGACAATCGCTTACGAAAACAATGAATCGCACGGTGCACTGTAGTTGTGTTTAGTCCAACTAATGCCTGATCGGAGTTGCTGCGGTGCACTGTAGTTGTGTTTAGTCCAACTAAATGCCTCCTCGGAGCTGCTGCGGTGCGCTGTAGTTGTGTTTAGTCCAACTAATGCCTGCTCGGAGCTGCTGCGGAGCGCTGTAGTTGTGTTTAGTCCAACTAAATGCCTGCTCGGAGTTGCTGCGGTGCGCTGTAGTTGTCGTTAGTCCAACTAAACGCTTGTCTCTTGGAGGTGTCGTGCACGGTTTAGGCGTTCCGTAAGTGATTACCCTGAAGCGAAGGCCTAATTCCGCAAGGTACGATCATTCACTACGGCGCCGTATTTCTCTAGCAGAGACTGTTCGTAATCTTTCGCCGTAGGAGCTTTGCCAAGCGCGATCTGACGACGGACATCATCGCGAACTTGATCTTCCGGCTTTGTCTGCGAGAGACTGCGCCCCTCCACCTTCACAACCGCGTATCCTTCATCAAGTGCAACCGGACCGCCGACGTCCCCGGAGCTCAGCTCCTTCGCCGTTCGCAGTACCTTCTCGGCAACGAACGGATCGTCTTCCTCGACCCAACCGAGGTCTCCGCCTGCATCGGCAGAGAACTCGTCGATCGAGCGCGTTCTCGCAAGTTCAGCGAAGTCTGCACCGTTCGCAAGCTTGGCCATCACATCGTTGGCCTGTTTTCTGGAATCGACAACGATGAGCAACAGATGATATTGCTTCTTCGGCATCCACTCCTGCCGATGCTCGTCCATATATCGCTCGATCTCTTCATCAGAAACTACTACGCCTTGAACGATTAGCTTCTCCAGAAGCAAACGGTAACGGGCGTCTTCAAGCACTTCCTGCGGATTCATGCCGAGCTGCTCTTGCATTTGCCGGTAGAACGCTTCTTCGCTCTCGTAGCCTTGTTTCATCTGTCGAAGCTCAGCATCCAGCTCTGTGTCCGATACTTCGATCTGGGATGTTGCAGCTTCTTCTCTTACCGTTTCTTGCAGCATCATCGTCCGTAAAGCCTCGGAGCCATAGGCGGACAACAGCCGATCCATCAATTGCTGCCTCGTAATGGCGACGCCTCCGACCGTAGCGATAACGTCATCGCCGGATTGCCCCGCGCCTTCTCCGCCTTGCGGCGACACAGCGGAGGCGTTCGGGGCTGACGGCGATTCGGAAGACGAAGTTTCCTGCGACTTGCATCCCGCTAACACGGCCAATGCCGCCATGGCCAAGAGGGCAAACAGTACGAACGGCTCACGCCGTATCGTCTCCCTCATGTTGCTCATCCCTTTCCTGAACGAAACTTCGTTTCTTAGGGCGTGTCTGAAAACTCCTCGGAGCATTCAGACACGCCCTAGGCCCGATCCGTTAGCCTATACAGTTCTTCCAATTGGGTGTCGTCAAACAAGTATTTCTCGTTGCAGTAATGACAGTGCAACTCCGCCTGTCCGTCCTCGTCGATGATGCTGCGCAGTTCCTGCTTGCCAAGCGTAATAAGCACTTTCTCGAAGCGTTCGCGCGAGCAATTGCACTTGAAGACAGGTTCAATGCTGTCGTGAATCGTCAATTCGTCGCCAACAAGGAAACGCAAAATGCCTTCCGGCGTCTCCCCTTGAGCCATAAGCGACGTCACATGCGGCATCGCCGCGATCGCCTGTTCCAGACGTACGAGCTGTTCCTCGGGCAAACCCGGCAATACTTGCACGATAAACCCGCCTGCGTGAATGACCGAATTATCCGTCTCGACAAGCACGCCAAGTCCGACGCATGACGGCGTCTGCTCCGAGTCCGCAAAGTACAACGTAAAATCTTCCGCCAACTCCCCGGATATGATCGGAACGCTGCCCCGATAAGGTTCCCGCAAGCCGAGATCCTTCGTCACGTTGATGTAGCCGTTAAGTCCGACGACGCCGGCGACGTCCAACTTCCCTTGGCTATTGCTCGGAAGATGCACGTGCGGGTGATCGACGTAGCCTCTCACTTCGCCGGCCGCGTTCGCATCGACGGCGATCTGACCGATCGGTCCGTCGCCTTTGACTTGCACGGTCAGCCTTTCCTTGCCCTTCAACATCATACCCATCATCGCCGCAGCGGTCGCCGTTCTTCCTAGTGCGGCCGTTGCAGTCGGGAACGTATCATGTCTGCGCTGCAACTCGGACACAAGCGCAGTCGTGCTGGCCGCGAACACGCGCAAACCGCCGTTCCACGCCGTACCCCGAATCATTTCATCTTTCATCGCTCGTCCATCTCCTTTCTTGCCTGACCGTACAAACGGTCTAACGATGCGACATCGCCGCCCCTGCGGACGGCGATTCGCGTTGATTGCTGTTTATCGTTATTTGTTCCGCTCGTATATGATGCGCAATCCTTCCAATGTCAACAACGGATCGACAAGTTCAATTGTCTCGGATTCCACTGCAATCAGTTCCGCTAATCCTCCGGTCGCGATAATCCGCGGCGTTACGTTAAATTCTTTGGCGATTCTTCGCGAAATGCCGTCCACTTGCCCCGCGTAGCCGTATACGATGCCGGATTGCATCGCCGCAACCGTATTCCGGCCGATAACCGACTTCGGCTTCGCCAGCTCGATACGTGGCAGCTTCGCTGCCCGTTGGTACAGCGCCTCGGCCGAGATTCCGATGCCCGGCATAATCGCCCCGCCGATGTATGCGCCCGTCGCGTCGATATAATCGAACGTCGTCGCCGTTCCGAAGTCGACGATAACAAGCGGCGTGCCGTACTGCTCGATGCCCGCCACTGCATTTACGATCCGATCCGCGCCGACTTCGCGCGGGTTCTCGTACCGAATGTTCAGTCCCGTCTTCACGCCGGGACCGACGACAAGCGGTTCTTTGCCGACGTACTTCACGATAAGTCGCTCTAGTGTGTTCATGATCGGTGGCACAACGCTCGACAGGATGACGCCTTCGATCTGATCTGCCCGAACGCCCGCCAACTGGAATAAGTTCGTAAGTAAAATCCCGTATTCGTCCACTGTCGAAGAACGATTCGTGCTCAGCCGCCAGTGGTGCGTCAGTTCGCGTCCTTTGTAGAGACCGAGCACAATGTTCGTGTTGCCGACATCGAACACCAGAATCATTGCGCGGCCCCCTTCTTCTCGTTGAGATCCAGGCTGATGTCCAGCGCTTGGAACGAGTGGGTCAGCCCGCCGACGGATATGATGTCGACGCCGCTTCTCGCCACTTCGGCGACCCGCTCCGGTCGTATCCCGCCCGAAGCTTCAAGCACGACATGAGGCGCAAGCTCGCGGACGGCCTTCACCGCAACTGCCATGTCCTCGGAGCTCATATTGTCGAGCATGACGATGTGCGCGCCAGCATGAACCGCTTCTATCGCTTGCGCGAGCGATTCCGCTTCTACTTCTATCATCATCGTATGCGGAATGCGCGATTTGGCGGCTTGAACAGACGCCGTAATGCCTCCCGCGGCTTTAATATGGTTATCTTTAATCATAACGGCGTCATACAGGCCAAACCGATGGTTGAATCCGCCGCCTACGCGCACCGCGTACTTCTCGAGCGTCCGATGTCCCGGCGTGGTCTTGCGCGTGTCCGCGATCCGCACCGGTTGACCTTGCGCTGCTGATGCGTACTCGTTTGTTTTCGTCGCAATGCCCGACAGCCGCTGCAACAAATTCAGCGCGAGTCGCTCCCCGGTCAGTATGCTATGCGTCGATCCTTCGACCACGGCCAGCACCGTTCCCCGCTCTACCCGATCCCCGTCCGCCGCCAACGCGTCGAATGTCAATTCAGGGTCCACGACCTCGAAGACGAGCCTTGCCAGCGGAATGCCCGCCAGAATGCCCGCTTGTTTTGCATGAATAATGCCGCGAGAACGATGATCTTGCGGCACGATCGCCATCGTTGTCACGTCGCCGGAGCCGATATCTTCCGCGAGCCATGCGCGCAGCTGCGCTTTCACCGCATCGACCGCAGGACCGCCGATCGTCCAATCGCTTTCTCGTTCAAACATGTTCGTCGACCCTCTCTGTGCGTATGCCGGTATCCCTGTTTATGATTGTATGTTTCCGCCAGTGTTCGTCGTCGCGCTGCGGGAAATCTTCCCGATAATGTCCGCCGCGACTTTCTTCCCTATGTAAAGCCGACTCCGTAACAAGCAGCGCGCAAGTAAGCAGATTCGCGTATTCCAATTCTTCTTTCTTCGTTAAGTTAAGCTGGAACAATGGCAACTGCTTCTTCAGATCGTCCAGCCCTTTCTGCAAACCGGCTCGATTGCGACGCAGACCGACATAACGCACCATGTCCTTCTGCAACTTCAACCGCCGCTCGATCAGTGCACCCGTCAATACCGCGTTCCTTCCCGCAGACGGCCCGTTATCCGCCGTTTTCTTGCCCGCTGGCAACAGGTTAATTGCGTTCACGATACGTTGACCGAATACAATCGCCTCCGACAGTGAATTGCTTGCCAGCCTGTTCGCTCCGTGTACGCCGGTCGACGAAGCTTCGCCGCAAGCGAACAGACGGCGAATGCTCGTCTCGCCGCGCAGGTCGGTTTTTACGCCGCCCATCATGTAATGCGCCGCCGGAGCGACAGGAATCCAATCCGTCGTCATGTCGAGCCCGTAATTCAAGCAGAATTCAAAAATCGTCGGAAAACGATGTTTGATCAGTTCCGGCGTCTCGTGCGTAATGTCGATGTAGACATAGGTCGACTTGGTCGCTTCCATCTCGCTGAGAATCGCCCGCGCGACGACGTCCCGCGGCGCAAGCTCTAGCTGCGGATGATAGTTCTCCATAAAACGTTCTCCGCGAATGTTGCGAAGGTATGCACCTTCTCCTCGCACCGCTTCAGAAATCAAGAAACGCGGCGCTCCCGGGTAACAAAGCGAAGTCGGATGAAACTGGTTAAACTCCATGTCGCGAATGTCCGCCCCTGCGCGGTAAGCCATCGCCACGCCGTCTCCGGTGGCGATTTCCGGATTCGTCGTATATCGATACAATTGGCCCGTGCCGCCCGTGCACAGAATCGTTGCGCTCCCGAACACCGCGACGCGTGTCCCATCCGGCTTCTGCACGAGCGCCCCGCGGCATTCTCCGTCCTCGGTTAGCAGATCGAGCACAAAATGATCGTCCCATAACTCCAGCGTCGGATCGACTTTCGTCCGCTCCGCCAACGCCCTTACGATCTCATAACCCGTCGCATCTCCGTTGGCATGAAGGATGCGTCGCTGACTGTGCGCCCCTTCTTTCGTTAAGGCGAAATGGCCGTTTTCTTCGTCGAAGTTCGTGCCATAGCGAATCAGCTCGTGCACCCCTTGCGGTCCTTCATGCACAAGAACGTCGACCGCTGCGGCCTCGCAAAGTCCGGCGCCGGCGATCAACGTATCTTGCGCGAGGAAATCGGGGGAATCCTCATCCGATATGACGGCGGCAATGCCGCCTTGCGCGTAACGCGTGTTGCTGTCGAAGAGAGATTTCTTCGTAATCATCAGCACGCGTTTCGTCTCGCTTGCCTTCAAGGCCGTATACAGGCCCGCGATGCCGGCGCCGATAACGATGACGTCGGTATCTATGCGAGGCAGCTTATCCAGATCAAAATCGACTACGTAACGTGGAATCATGAGTATTAGTCCCCACTCCGACAAGAGAGTAGCGCAGGCTGCTCAGGTCAAGATTTACTTAACCAACAGCATGCGCTCCAGCGATAAACGGGCTTTGTCCGCGACGTCCTGCGGCACGTAAATTTGCGGTTGCATCGTCTCGAGGCATTTGACGACTTTCTTTAAGTTATTAACTTTCATGTTCGGGCAGACGAGGAACTTCGACGCAAAATGGAACGTCTTATCCGGGCTGTCGAGGCGCAGCTGATAACCGGTGCCATCCTCCGTGCCGACGATAAATTCCTTGTGCTCGGACTCGCGGCAATGCTTCAGTATCGCCGTCGTACTGCCGACGAAATCCGCCGTCGCGACCACTTCCGGACGGCATTCCGGGTGCACGACGAATTGCGCGTTCGGATACTTCGCCCGCATCTCCTCGACGTCCTTGATCGTCAGCATGTCGTGCGTGTTGCAGTAGCCTTCCCAGATGATCATTTTCTTGTCGGTGTGCTGCTGCACGTAGTGACCCAAGTTCTTGTCCGGACACCAAATAATCTCATCCGAATCGACCGAATTGACGACTTTGACCGCGTTGGCGGACGTACAGCAAATATCGGTCTCCGCTTTAACGTCGGCAGATGAGTTGATGTAGGTGACGACTTTAGCGTTCGGATGCTTCGCTTTAAGCGCCCGCAGACCGATCGGATTGACCATGTCGGCCATCGGGCATCCGGCCCGTTCGTCCGGGACAAGCACCGTCTTGTGCGGGGCTAGAATTTTCGCGCTTTCTCCCATAAAATGTACGCCGCAGAACACGATGACATCCGCGTCGGTTGATGCCGCCTTCTGGGCAAGCAAGAACGAATCCCCCCGGAAGTCGGCGACCTCCTGTATTTCATCGCGCTGATAATAGTGCGCGAGTATGATGGCGTTCCGTTCTTTCTTCAGTAGCATCAGCCGCTCGCGCAACTCGCGGTTCTGTTCCGCTTTGCGTTCCAGTGCCAGAGCTTCCATAACGTTCCCCTCCCTATGCGATCCGGTTGTCCGGTTACATTGTGAATGAATGCACAAAGTATAGCGGGCATGTTTTCTTAGTTTGTGTATTAACACTTAATTTACACGTGCCGGATAGGGCTGTCAATTGTGTGATTTGGCGAACCGGACATCCAACTCGTTACATCCATATGCTCCTGCTCCAATGGCTGCGCGTAAGTGGGATGTGTGAGTCCACAAATAAAAATCCGCTAGTTTCCCGAAGGAAACTGGCGGACCGCATTTTCTTTATTTTACCCGTTCTAATTCGCGCGTTCTCCCTGGGTATGCTTCATACTCCCGTAAATCGCCAGCACAGAAGCGAGCAGGAACACGTAGACGCCGAACCCCGGTTTGGTTCCCACGAGTCCCATCACGCTTTTTTTGGCATGGAACATCCAGTAGATGGCTGTAATGACGCCGTAAGCGCCGCATACCGTTCCCCGTAACGGCCCTTGGAAAAACTGAACGTTAAATTTGGGAAGTTCCTTATCCATCAATGCGAAAACAGTCGGTATGCTTACGATGACAAGAGCGAGAAACGTGGAAAACTCCCATCCATTCGCCGACCCGCCCACACCGAAGGCGCTCGTTACTTTAATCCACGGCATGAACAGCGACAAAAACGCCACCACAGTAGCAATCGCCAAAGTTTTCTTGCTCGAACTCCATGACTTAAAATCCCAGTTGATATTCACAACAGCACCTCCGCAAGTAATGTATAACTATTGCTTGCGCATTTTTTCCAATGATACGCAACTAAACCAGTATACAACGCCTTGCTTCCATACGTCACCCTCTAAGCAAAAAGACCCCCGGCGTCCGCAGACGCCGAAGGCTTCTTGAGCAGTTGCGCACCTCGATACGAGAATGCCTCGCCTTGCTTATTATTTGTTCTCGTCTGGCTCTTCGTCCTTACGCAATTCAGGCGATGGAGGAAGCGGCTCATCATCACGAGTCTGGATACGCACTTTCACGTTGCCCAGCGTGTCGACGATCGGTTCAGCTTTCGTCTCTGGAGAACCGGAGCTGCCGCCGTCTTCGGAAGTTCCGATTTCGCCCTTCTCGATAAGCGATTTGATCTGGTCGAGATCAAGCGTCTCTTCGTCAAGCAACGTCTTCGCGATGAGGTGCATCTCCGCGCTTTTCTCCGTCAGGAGCTTCTTGGCGCGATCGTAGCAGTTGCGCGTAATCTCTTGCATCTCTTGGTCGATCTCATACGCGATCGCGTCGGAGTAGTTCTGCTCGTGGCCGATGTCGCGTCCGAGGAACACTTGGCCTTGCGAGCTGCCGAACTGCATCGTTCCGAGCTTGTCGCTCATCCCGTACTCCATAATCATCGCTCTCACGATGCTCGTCGCTTGCTTGAAGTCGCTGTATGCGCCCGTACCGATCTCGCCGATGAAAATTTCTTCTGCAGCGCGGCCGGCAAGGAGACCCGTGACTTTATCGAGCAGCTCTTGCTTTGTGACAAGCATGCGGTCTTCCTTCGGCAGCATGATGACGTATCCGCCCGCGCGTCCGCGCGGAATGATTGTAACCTTGTGTACCGTGTCTGCATGCTCGAGGAAAAATCCGGCGATCGTATGGCCCGCTTCGTGATAAGCGACAATGCGTTTCTCGCGGTCGCTGATGACCCGGCTCTTCTTCTCCGTGCCAACGATAACGCGGTCGATCGCTTCGTCGACTTCTTGCATCGCGATGTCTTTCTTGTTGCGACGGGCGGCGAGAAGCGCCGCTTCATTCAGCAAGTTCTCCAGATCGGCGCCGGTGAAGCCGGTCGTCCGCTTGGCAATCGTGCCGAGGCGCACGTCTTTGTTCAGCGGCTTGTTGCGCGCATGAACTTTCAATACCGCTTCGCGGCCTTTGACATCCGGGCGGTCGACCGTAATCTGACGGTCGAAGCGGCCTGGACGAAGAAGTGCCGGGTCGAGAATATCCGGGCGGTTCGTCGCTGCTACGATAATGATGCCTTCGTTCGCGCCGAAGCCGTCCATCTCGACGAGCAATTGGTTGAGCGTCTGCTCGCGCTCGTCGTGACCGCCGCCGAGGCCTGCGCCCCGCTGACGACCGACGGCGTCGATCTCATCGATGAAAATAATACAAGGGGCGTTCTTCTTCGCGTTCTCGAACAAGTCGCGAACACGGGAAGCGCCGACGCCGACGAACATCTCGACGAAATCGGAACCGGAAATCGTAAAGAACGGCACGCCTGCTTCGCCTGCGACAGCGCGAGCGAGCAACGTCTTACCGGTACCCGGAGGACCGACAAGCAATACGCCTTTCGGAATTCGAGCGCCGAGGGCCGCGAACTTGCGCGGATCCTTCAAAAACTCGACGACTTCGACCAATTCCTGCTTCTCTTCGTCCGCACCGGCCACGTCTTCGAACGTAACCCGTTTTTTCTCTTCATTATAAAGACGAGCGCGGCTCTTGCCGAAGTTCATCACTTTACCGCCGCCGCCCTGCGCCTGATTAATCAGGAAGAAGAACAGAACGAACATGATAATGAACGGAATGATGGAGGTCAAGAACGTGAGCCAGAAGTTTTGTCCTGGCGTCTTTTTCATGTTATATTCGAAGCCTTTTTCTTTGCTCCAGTCTTCGAATTGGCCTGTCGTACGCTCCGAGATCGGCGCGCGACCCGAGAACAATTCACCCTTCTCGGAACCGGCTTTCGGGTTGAGCTCGCCGGAGACGAGATACGTGCCGTTCTGGAGCTGCAACGTAATCGACTTCACGTTGCCCTGCTGAACCACTTTCACGATTTCACTGTAGCTAAGTTCTTTGGTCGTCTCGTTCTTGCTAATAAAAAACTGAACGATTCCGACCGTCACCAAGAAAATGAGTAAGTAAAAACCTGTATTCCGGATGAACCGATTCATCCCCGACCTCCTCTCGACAAGCTTTTGATTATTTTACCATAGCCTGTCTTGGCATCACAATCATTACGCCCGACTTCTAACAGCCGGGTGCGTCTAGCTCGTATACACTTCTGGCTTCAGTACGCCGACGTAAGGCAGGTTACGATACTTCTCCGCGTAATCGAGGCCATATCCGACCACGAAAGCGTCCGGAATCGTGAAGCCCGTATAATCCGCGTTAAGATCGACCGTTCGGCGGCCCGGCTTGTCAAACAGCGCCACGACGTTGACGGACAGCGCGTTGCGGCGCTCGAGTACGTCGATGAGATAACTCAAAGTGAGTCCGCTGTCGATAATATCTTCTACGATCAGAATATCGCGGCCGTCCACGGAGACGTCCAAATCCTTTACGATTTTGACTTCTCCCGACGACCTTGTCGAATTGCCATAGCTTGAGACAGCCATGAAATCGAGCTCGATCGGAATCGTAATGTTTTTGGACAAGTCCGCCATAAAAATAAAAGCGCCCTTCAGTACGCAAATGACGAGAGGGTTGCGCCCCTCGTACTCGCGGCTGAGCGTAGCCCCCAGCTCTCGTACCTTCTGCTGTATTACTTCCTCCGAGTATAGAACTTCTTGAATGTCGTTGTGCAAAGAAGGTACCTCCCAATGAGATTATTACACGGTATGATGGCATGACACCGATCATGCAAGCAAAAACGCCTTCGGCGTCTACAGACGCTGGAGATGCTTTGTACAGACGACCGCTATTGTTTCCGATCTTCCGCATACGCTATCCGCAAGGTAAAAGCCGTCGCGGCCGTCACAAGCGCATGTCCGGACCTCCGAAGCCCGGGAATCCACAGAATCCGCCCGTCCCTGTCCGTCACGATGGGCACGAAATCGCGGAGCGCGCGCGGTACTTTCGCATCGACGAACATATCTTGCACTTTTTTGGTGCCGTTTAGTCCGTACGGTTGCATCAAATCGCCCGGCAATCGGTTTCTGACCGTCAGCGGCATCGCCAACTCGCCGTAGTCGAACAGTGCTTCGTTCGGATTCGATGTGCTGCCAGGAACAGAACCCTGATGCAGCCTCAACTCGAATCGGCCACCCGTCTCGCCAATAAGCAATTCGTCCACGTCGAGGGTTACTGCATACGCAAAATGAAAAGGCATCGAAGCAGATTGCTCCGGGCCGATGTAACTTTCCTCATATTCCCGCCTCAGCACCCATCCGTCTCCCAGATCCAAACGAATCGTCGTCGGTAGCGGCTGCGTCATCGCCTTGGCGATCTCCTCCATTCTAAGGAAATCCAACATCTGGCGAGGGGTTGAAGAACAGTTTAATATTAATTTAATCAATCTGCGTTGTAAAGCGACGTGAAGGCCGCGGAACCAACGTCGCTCCAGCCGAAACCCTTGTCCCGAAGGTCGAACTCCCTCGCGGAAAGCTTCCATGGCCCGATGCTCCATATAATCGTCATCCGCTTGCGCCGATTCCGCTAATCGGACCAACGATTCTTTGAACCGAGGATTGTAACGTTCCAGCTCCGGAATCAGGTCGTGGCGTACGGCGTTGCGGAAATAATGTCGGTCGGCGTTGCTGCTGTCTACCGCGTATGGCACCCCGTTTCGCTTACAATACTCCAGAAGCTCACATTTGGTTATACGCAGAAGAGGTCGAATCCGTTCCAAACCGTGTACGATACGTCTTGGATAGATGCCGGCTAGTCCGCTCACAGCCGTTCCGCGGATCATTCTCATGAGCACGGTCTCCGCTTGGTCATCCGCGTGATGTCCAGTGACGAGAAAGTCGCAGCCATGTTTCCGGGCGATTTCTTCGAGAAAAGCATACCGCCGTTCTCGGGATGCAGATTGCAAGTTCTCTCCCGACTCTTCGAGGTAATCCGGCATGCCAAGCTCAATCGACTCGAAGATCATTCCCCACTCTTGCGCGACGCGGGCTACCAGCTCCGCCTCGGCGTCCGACTCCGCGCCGCGAAATTGATGGTTCGCGTGGGCAACGATGATCGTTAGCGGCATCGCCTCCGACATCGTCTTCAGCAAGCTGAGCAGAGCCATCGAATCCGGGCCGCCGGACACGGCGGCAACGACCGAGCCGCCTTTCCGCCACCAGCCGTCCTCTCGGGCACGCGCCATTACTTCGTCAGTCCAGTCCGTCTGCGGACGCACGCCCATCGCTCCTTCGTTCCTTCATTATTTAAGCATCCAGATCGCTGCGGCGGACAAGCTGAGTACGATCGCGCCGCCAAGCAGCCCGGCCATCCACCCGGGTACGGTGCCGTCGGGCTTCGCCGCTCCGTCTTTCGAGCGGAACGTTTCGCGCCAGTAAGCGGAAGCAGCCCTGGCAGAATCGAATTGACCGGCGAACGCCATCCCCATCCAACCTTCAAGCGGCTTTAATTGGGCATGCGTGCGCACGAGCTTCATCAGCTCTCTCGGATGGCGATTTTGCGGAATGAGGGTCCGGGTCAATTGTTTCAACCGCTTGCCGTCAAGCGCATGCAACCATAACACAGCAACCCCGAACAAGTCGTAAGCCGGATCTGCTATCCGGCTTCCGGCGGACCAATATCCGCGATCATAAATTTCCGTGAACTGCCTCACGCTCCGACCGATTGCCGACGCTCCGCCGTAATCGACCAGCTCGACGCGGCCGTAATCGCCGATAAGCACGTTGTCGCTCTTGATGTCGCCGAACGCCCAACCCGCTTCATGTAGCCTAGATAACCGTTCCAGCAGTCGATATCCGATGACGCCTAACCACTGAGGCCCGTGCTTGCGCAGGAAGTCGGCAGCGGGAACACCCGGCACATAACGCATCACGTAGAACGGTACCGTTTCCCCGTTAAGTATGGCGTCGTCCACGTCAAGCAAGAAGGAGGGTCGCTCCTTCTCCGAATTGTCGAGAGAGGCGAGAATATTCGCCTCTCCTTGCAGCTCCGCCGCTTCGAGGCCGAGCTTGATCGCGCAGCTCCCCCGCCCTCCCGGCAAGGAGGAAGCCAAGTAAACTTGGCCGTTCGAACCGAGCCCGAGCATCCGTTCAAGCCGGTACTTCTTGCCGTTCCAATTGCCGGTCAGTTCTGTCCCTCTCGGAAGAGGCATCGTTTCGTTAGACGACGTAGTCACTCCGCACCTCGTTCGATGTCCCCCGCGTCGCTTGTGTCGGCGTTTCCGTCAGGTCTGTTTTGCCTATTTTACCACAAGTTGTCCGGATAAACTCAACGACCTCCAGCAGTGCCGGCCCTGTCGGCGTCGTTCCCTTCATCCGAATGCGCCCGAAGAGCGAGCCAAGTCTTGACGGATCGCTTGTCCAGCCTGCATCCATCACGCAAGGCGAATACTGGGTGTCGCCCGGGAAATGAAACACGGACACCCTGCTCCGCCCCGTACGGGCTTGCAGGCTTAGCGTCAGATCGCGCACCGCTTCTTCCACGGCAAGAAGCTTCGGCTTCATGCTGGCGCTGGCGTCGATAAGCAGCGCGACAGAAAGCTCGGTCGTCTCCTCCATCTCCTCCATCACTTTAACGACTTCCGCGCGCTTCTGCGGCGGAAGCGCGCCAACGTCGCCCACGCCAAACACTTCGCGCAGCTCGCGATTAACCGCCTGCCGAATCGTACCGGCAACGGTCTGGCGCGTCATCATCTGCACCGTCCGCGCCAATTGACGGCTCGTCACGATGCGACTGATGCCGCCGCCTGCACGGGCGATCTCGGCGATCTCCGTTGCGCCGTATTCCCCGATCGCGCCTTCGTCGATGACGCCCGCCACGTTCACCGTAATGCCCTCCGCATAAGCTTGCGCCGCCGCGATAACCGGGCTGTCGCCGACGTTCGAGCCTCCGTCTGTAATGAGTAAAATTTGCTTCATTAGAGCCACTCTCCTTAGAGGTAGTTCAAAAAGTCCGATTCTGATCACGTGCTGAACATCGAACTTTTTGAACTTTCATTAAAATTAGCCTCACCATAGATGTCTAGCATCTATTAAGAGTGTCGCCAATGATTAGGAGATTTAGTCTGCGGCTCTGCGCAACGTCCGGCAGAGATTATAGGCCTTCGCCTTTTTTCTCAAACTCATACGTCCCGCTAAACAGATTGTCATCGTGGAAGGCAATGAGGAGCATATCGTAATGCTCGCTCGCCAGTATCTTCTTCAGGCTGAATTCAGAGTAGTAGCGGTTGTCGTACACCGTCAGCTTGCGAAAATGCTGGGCCAAGTACGGCGTGAGCGGATTCATGAAAGAATCCTTCAGCAGCAGCACATTTAAGCTGTTGCTTGCCTTGGGATTGTCGTACACGATTTTCCGCTGATCGCCGCCGTAGATGGTACCGTAAGCATAAGTGCGTCGTTCGCTCTTGAAACCGTAAAAATCGTCAAAGCTTTTGACTGTCTGGCTGCCGTCCTTGCCGATGACTTCGAAATTCTGAAACGCGAACGGCAACTTCGGCTCGTAAATCATCGTTCTGTCGGCAGTTTTCGGATTAATGGCAAAATTCATTTGCACGTTATAGCTGCCTTCGAAGCGACCGCTTGACAAGGCGGTCACGCGAATATCGCTTAAAGTAAGCGGCTTGCCTTCGAACTGGGGACTCTTGTCGGACAATTGAGAAATCATTTCCTGATAGGCTGCAAAAGCGCCCTTGATGTTCCAATGATGATCGGTTTCCAAATAAAGCTGCTCAAGCTCCGCATCCGTGAAGGTGTCGAACTTGTTCCCGATATTCAGGACATCCACGTTATTCGCGAGTTTGGATAGAAAATAAGCTTTCGATTGTGCGTAAGCGTCAGTCTGCAAGTGGGCCGGATATAAATGCATTAAGGATTTCGTTCTGGACGGGTTAAAAATAAAATGCGTTTCCGTTCCTTGCCCTTCGGCGTACTTAACAGCTGCGATTAGTTTGGCGGTCGACTCGTCAATCCGATTCTTATGCACGACTTTATCGGTCATCGGCAAAATCCACTTGTTGTCGACCACCACAAGATTGGACACGACTCGCGAATGCAGAAGATCGGGATTGAGCAGCCTGGAGTTCATCTGTCCCTGATAGAGATTGACCATCTCGTTGCGCAGAGCAATCTGGTCGTTAAAATACTGATTCATCTTTTCGAAGAATTGACGCGAGGCCACCGCCTCCAGGTTAACCGCAGGCAGTCTGCTCAACGTTCTGTTCTCGGTAATAGATATGTCCTTGTCCGGCGAAATGGCGCTGGCAATTGCGAAACCGAAAATAATGGCAGCAAATACGACAATGTATACGATGGAAACACTTTTGCTCACTTCCGGCACTCCTTATGAACCTATTAGAATCTAAAATATAAGAAAGGGTTATAGGTTGAATTAATCAGATACAAAATCACTTCCGCGAAAAGGAAAAAGTTGAACAGCATCACGCAGACCGTTACGGTGCGATGCGCCGCCGTGCCAAGCTTTAGCTTGCGAAGACTGGCCGCAACCGGAGTCGCCGCAACAATCGCGATGGCAAACGGGAGCCAGTTCATCGATAGCAGCGAGAGCGCCTGCGCATCGCCAATCGTTCCGCTGCGGAAAGCAAACATGGCAGCGATATATTGAGCCGCGTATCCAAAGTTATCGGCGCGGAAAAACACCCATCCGATCATGACGAGCAACAACACAACGACATGATTGAGAGGATAGATTCTGGCAAGAACCTTTTCGAAACCTGCCTTCTCCAAAGCGATCAGTACGCCATAATACGTGCCCCATGCGATAAATGTCCAACTGGCCCCGTGCCAGAACCCGGTCAGCGTCCATACGATCAACAGATTTCGGTACACTTTCCAAGGCGCGACTTTGCTTCCGCCAAGCGGGATATATACATAGTCCCGGAACCAGCTGCCAAGCGAGATGTGCCACCTTCTCCAGAACTCGGAGGTCGACTTGGCAACGTAAGGATAGTTAAAGTTTTCCGCGAACTCGAAGCCGAACATTTTGCCTAGCCCGATGGCCATATCGCTATAACCCGAGAAATCGAAATAGATCTGAAGCGTATAGGCGATAATGCCGACCCAGGCGCTTCCAGTGGAAAGATCCGCAGCAGACGCGTCGAATACAGTGTCCGCGACGGCGCCGAGAGGATTGGCCAACAGCACTTTTTTGGACAAGCCGATAATAAAACGTTTGATGCCTTCGGCGAACTGGACCGATGAGAAGGCGCGCTTCGCAAGTTGCGCGGCGACCGAGTTGTAGCGGATGATCGGACCGGCGACGAGCTGAGGAAAGAAGGTAATATACAGCGCCAGGCGAAATAGATTGCTTTGCGCCTTTTCCACGCGACGATAAACGTCTATCAAGTAACTAAGCGCATGAAAAGTATAGAAAGAAATGCCGATCGGCAGCGGCACAGGTCCTAACTGAATATCGGTGTGCAGCGAAGCGTTAACGACCTCGACAAAGAAGTTGGCGTACTTAAAGAAGCCCAGCAATCCGATATTCGTAACAATCGCAAGCGTAAGAACTGACACTCTCTTTCTTTCGCGCTCCCCCGCGCGATCGATCCAAATCCCGTAGCCGTAGTTCATCACAATGGATATAAGCATGAGAATGACATATCGGGGTTCGCCCCACGCGTAGAAGACTAAGCTGAAAAGAAATAGAATCGCATTTTTCCATTTGAAGGGTACGGAGAAATACAAGACTAGCACAAGCGGCAAAAAGAAAAACAAAAAACTAACCGAGCTGAAAACCAAAATAAGCGTCCCCCTGATGCGACCAAAATTGTTATTCCTATTATAACGATTAATAGACGCAATAAAGGGTGTAAAAGTTATCCAGTTTAACGGATTTAGGAGCGAATATGGTATAATCCTGTCGAATAAAAGGGAGTTCACGAGATCCATGCAGGAGGACGAACACGACATGGCCATTCTGAAAAACGACTGGGCGAACGAATTGGAATCGGAGTTTGAGGAGCCGTATTACGGGCAATTACGCGATTTTCTGACCAACGAGTATCGCTCAGGAGCGATTTATCCGGACATATACGATATTTTTAACGCTCTACATTACACATCGTTTGCGGACACGAAGGTCGTCATTCTCGGACAAGACCCTTATCATGGACCTGGACAGGCGCACGGCTTAAGCTTCTCCGTCAAGGAGGGCATCGCCACACCGCCTTCGCTGCTGAACATGTATAAGGAACTGCGGGACGATCTGGGGTGCTATATTCCGAATAACGGCCATCTGATTCATTGGGCGAAGCAGGGCGTACTGCTGCTCAACACCGTGCTGACGGTGCGGGCACATGAGGCCAATTCTCACAAAGACAAAGGGTGGGAGCGGTTCACCGACCGCGTTATTGCCACCGTCAGCCGGAAGGACGCTCCCGTCGTCTTTTTGCTGTGGGGCAGCCACGCCCAGAAGAAGGCGGAGCTGATTACGAACAAGCAGCATTTGATCATCCGGTCGCCGCACCCGAGCCCATTATCGGCGCATCGCGGTTTTTTCGGGAGCAAACCGTTTTCTCGGACGAATCAATTTCTTCGCGATTCTGGGGTGTCAGAAATCGACTGGCAAATTCCGAATTTATAGGGCGTATAACCGCTAATAGCGGCGCAAGGGAAGCCGACTCCCTGCGCCGCTATTGGCATGTCCGTCACAATTGCTTCGAGTATTCGTCCCAAATCGTCTGACGTATAAGCTACGAAGGGCTTGGCTAGCAAGGAAAGCCTGCAAAAATACATCCTTTCGCACCAATATTAGCTCGCACGCGCCAAAAGCATGCCAAATTACAGTTTTTCGCCGCATTGGGGGGACATCCGGGCCGGTTTCTTCAGCAAATTCCTGTATTTTCTCAGGCTTTCATCCGCCGGAGTCGGTTTGGTCTGCTAAAGCCTGTATTTTTGCAGGCTTTCAACTGTCGGAGTCGGTTCGGGCTGCCAGAGCAAAGCAGGCTCTCCAATGGGAGTGCCTGCTCATTTCTTGTTCGATGTATTCGGATACTGGCTCCCTCTCAACTGACCGTTCGCGGTCGCTCCATGCGGCCGATGCCCGGATATTTGAACGCCGCCCATTCCGGTTGATAACGGTTAATACGCGTTACGATAACGGTCATATCGTCCTTGACTCCGCCGGGGTATTGACGAAGCGCCGTATCGAGAATCGAGTCGGCAATTTCTTGGGGTTCCTCCTCCTCCAGTTCTTGTAGCACCCGCTTCATCCACTGCTCCTTGTTTAACGCATGGCCGGGCGAATCGAGTATGCCGTCCGTCATCATAATGAGCGTATCCCCTGGTCGTAACTCCACCCGCAACATGTCGATCTCGATATCCTGCAGAATACCGATCGGCAAGTTGCTCGCCGCGATCGGAATCACTTCCTTCCCTCTCTTAATGTAACTTGGCGTAGACCCGATCTTCAGCATCGTCGCATGCGCCGTATACAGGTCGATCAGCGCGAGATCGACGGTCGCGAACATCTCGTCCGGCGAGCGCAACAGCAAAATCGAGTTCACCGATTTGACCGCAAGCCGCTCGTCGATGCCTGATTGCAGCAACTGTTCCAGCATGCCGAGCGCTGCGCTGCTTTCCATCCTCGCCCTCACCCCGTTGCCCATGCCGTCGCTCAGCGCGACCGCAAATTTGCCGCTTCCGAGCTCCACCATGCTGAAGCTGTCTCCCGACAGCAAGCCGCCGTCTTTGGCCGCTCCGGCCACCCCCGTCTCCACTTCGTAAATTTTGGCCGATCCAAATGTCACCGTTGATAGATGCGATGCAGGCTCCCCGCTTCGCTCGGCCCTGACAGTTACCGTTTCCCCGAGAATCTCGGTCAGGATGGGCGCGATCATTTTGCGGCATTCGTCATAACCGGTGCGGAAAGCGTGCACCATCTCGATCTCGATATGTCCCTCCTCCAAACTGATAATATCTATATGTTGAATCGCCAGCCCCAGACGATCGAGCGCATCTCGAATCTGCCTCTCCTGGGCTTCCATCTGCTGGGCCTCGCGGCGAATTTCTTTCACGAGATCATCCATGACCTGGGACACGCCCGACAACTGATCCGCCACAAGAAACCGGCTGTCTTGAAGCTGTTGCCGCCAATGCTGATCGTGGCGGTACATTTCGTATTGGCGCTTCAGCACGTCCAGCACGAGCGGGGTCTTCACGCATACTCGCTGCCATGGCTTCGGAATCTGAGCCGGCGTCATCTCGGGGTTATCCTCGATCGCCGTCATCATATCGGTCATCAGCTTGTACGTCTGAATGAATTGCCCGTCCCAGCACACTCCTTTGCGATAACAATTCGCGCAAGCGCGCTGGTGAACCTCGCTTACGAAATGATCGAGCTCGCGCTCCTGCCGATCCGTCTCCCCCGCTTGCGTCATCTGACGGAAGCTTCTGGAGAGCTGTCGGAACACTTCGGAAAATTTCTCTACCCTTTCTGCGGTCAGATCGCGAACTTTCTGGGCATATTCCTGCTGGTTCAAAGCATAGGTTGTAGTACCCGGCACGAATTGCGAGATCCGTTCGATCGCCGCCCGGGGAGTCGCGAGGAACAAGATCGATGCCGTGACGGTTGCCCACGTGGACGCCATGGTCTCCGCATTGTCGGAGCCATATAGCGCCAGCACGGAAGTGCCCAGCAACAGACCGAAGATCGCGGCCGCTTTCCCCCCTTCCCGCACGAGTCCGGCCATTAACCCGCCGAAAGCGAGCAGGCCGACCTCCGCGGGAGTTCCATGATTGGACAAGCTGAGGATCATACCGGCGACGACACCCGCCGCCGTGCCGAGAGCTGGACCGCCTATGTAAGCCATCAGGACGACGAAGTAACGGGAGAGCACGCTCGCTACAATGACGCCATACACCGTCCAGCCCGTCATGCCGGTCAGCAGGCAAGCCATCAGAATCGCGATGCCGACCCATTCCTCGTGGCGCAAGTTCGCCGGTTTCGATGACCGGGTTAGAATCGGCAGCGCATGGACGAGCAACAGCGTAAGCACGAACGCAAGCCCCGCTTCCACGAGCGTTAGCGCGTAAGGAAGCCAATTGGTTTTGTCGGCAAGCATTGTATCGAACACTCGGACGAGCAACACCGAAGCAAACACGACTACCGGAGCATGCGACAAATCCGCTTTCTCGTATAACGACAATCCTCTGTAGAGAAGGTACACGACTCCGATCTCCCCGACGATCACCGCCGGCATCGGATCGATCGCCCAGAAACTGCCTGCAACGAGCGACAGCATTGCCCAGAAAGCCATATCCTTCCGCAAATACAGCACAACGCCGAAAAATGCAGCCGCGAACGGAGCAATTCCTTCCAGCATCGCAGCCCTTCCGAGCAGAAACCCGATTGCGACGGTCAAGATCGCCCACCTTTGCTGAGCGATGGCTTGTCCCCATCTCTTGTAGAAGGGCGCACTTTCGGATACCCCCTTTCCCGATTTGCTTGCGGAGTCACTCCGATTCTGCAACCAGCCCTCGTTCCCGCTTTCGGGAATCGGGGAGGGTCCGGCTCCCGTGCGAGGCACGAAAGGAACGACGGACGTCTTGTCCATGATGCACACCCCATTTACCAGATTCAATGTGTTTCTCATTATAGGCGGGGCATTGCAGGAAGTTTGTCAGAAACGGTTGGCTGGACAAAAGTTTTTTCCGACAGGCTCAGTCGGCGATTGACGACGGGATGCGCGATCGCCTCGAGCCCTTGCGGGGCGTGGGATAGGGGCGATTCGTCACGCGTTCTTCCCGGCATTCCCGCCGATTGCGACAACAAAAAAACGCCTTCATCCGACGATGAATGGCGCTCCTTGCCGTCCGCTTGCGGACGCGATCCGCGAGATATTGCCGGATCATCGCGAAAAGGTGCTATAACTTTTTTGCTATTTTCACGTTGGGGGAAATTTGAACAATGTTTAAGCGAGCCCGCTAGCCCTCATTAGCCCATTCAACAGTAAAGCCGGACCCACGAGAGGTCCGGCTCTTATCGCATAAATGCCCTTTATATCTTACGAGCGACGTCCGCCGCGTCCGCCACGCTTGGACTCGGTGCTCTTCTTAAGATTGGAAATACGTTCTTCGCTATCCTTCAAGAAACGGGACAATTTGTCGTCGAACGAAGGAGATCTTCCGAAGCCGCCCGGCTTAGGAGGACGGCCGCCGCGATCACGCGGGCCGCGTTGCGAAGGATATTGCTGTTGCTGCTGTTGTTGTTCAGGCGGTTTGTCTACGGCTTGACGAATGGAAAGGCCGATCTTACCGTCCTTGTCCACGTTAATGACTTTGACAGTAACCATGTCATTAATCTTCAAGTGCTCGTGAACATCCTTAACGTAGCTATCCGCGATTTCGGAAATATGAACGAGGCCCGTTACCCCGCCTGTCAAATCGACGAACGCTCCGAAATGCGTAATGCCGGTAACCTTGCCTTCCAATTTCGTACCTACTTCGATGGCCATAAAAACCGATGTTCCTCCCTGAACCTGAATGTGCCCAAACCTCATAGGTTCGGCTATGCTAATTATAACCGACAATCGAAAACAAGGTCAACAGACGTTAGACTACCTCATCCCTGCAGGTAAAACTATTCCGTCTGGATGATCTTCTCACCGGGAATCCCTAATCCGTGTTCCTTACGGGCAATCTGCCCCATGTATTCATCATCGTTCAACCGATTGATCTGTTGTTTCAGGCCTTCATTCTTGGCTTGCACATCGGTCAGCTTCCGGTCAACTTCGTTCAACTGACGGGAACGATCGCCGATCTGATCTTGTTGAACAATCAGAACGTATGCGGCCCAACTCAAGAAGAGAACCATAACGAACAGGAACAGCTTTAATCTTCTGCGGGCTCCCGCCGCTGGGGGCGTCGCCGTCATCGTGCGCGAGGTCAATCCGTTGCCTCCTTCTGCAAGCCTATCAGCAAATAAACAGAGATAGATCGCGATTCGTATCTCGATCATTATAGCATAATCAGCTCAGGAGAAAATATCCTTCTTCGGAAGCAATTCGGCATGCACCTCCGTCGAACTTTCGCGGCTTCAGTCTTACAAAATACGAGAATCCCCCCGTCTCTTGCAGAAACCGCCCTATTCTTTTTTCTTGAACGCTTCGATCATCCGTTTCATGCGTTCCCTCCCCCGTCTATAGGTACGGGCGATGGGGTCGAACTTGTGCCGAACCGGAAGCGTCTTCGGCCAGAGCCAGCGCGCAAGCGCGCCAATCGGCTTGAACAGCAGACGGCTCGTCCACAGCACAACTGCCGCCGTCACGACGAATAGGATATCGAGTATTTTGGCGAGCAGCCGGACAATCCATAGGAAAGGCTTTAACAACAAAATTTCGAACGTTCTCCACACGAAGCGAGCCAGTCCGTTTATGATATCGACCAGTTTGCCGGCCGCCTTAATCACCCATGGGCTGATCAAGCCGAAATACCCGGTCACCCCGATGCCCAGCCCGAGGAAGACGTACATGCGAACATCGCCTTCGTTGCGCGCAAGCAGCACGCCGAACACGCCAAGGGTGGCAGCCGCCCAGAAAGCGACGTCGAGCGCAGGGAGCAGCCAACGCGCGACATGGTAGCGATGGGAAGCGACCCGGTAGACGTCGAAAGCTAGTCCAATGGCCAGCCCGCACAGCATCATGGAGGCGATCGCCGCCCCTTGCGCCGCCGGGGTCACTTGAACAACTTCCCGAACAAGCCCTTCGACTTCGTCCCCGTACTGCCGTCCAGGTAAACGAGAGAATGGATCGTCCCTTCGATCGAGACGAGCCCTTGCTCCAGGCTTAAATTTTTCATGTGCAAATTGTGGCCGCGCACAGTCAAATAACCGCACTCGGTTCCAAGCAGAAACTCTTCGTTGTCGAAGCTCTCCACGTTATTTACTCCGGTAATGTCTAGCGACTTTCGGTTCAGCATGCGGACTTCCTGATGTTTGGCGCCCTTCGCGTGTTCCAAGGCACGTCCCTCCTTGTCTGGAATGAGGATCGGAGCTTTAAACTACCTTTATGAGACTAGCTTATGGGCAGGTATTACGAATTAGAACGTAGGACGCAATCTCGAAAAAAAGATAGGGGGCGGTGTGACTTGCGAAATAAATGGACTTTTCCAGTAACGAAGCTACGGCAGCGATCTTTTTCAACAAACAAGCGCCCCCGTCACAGTGACGGGAGCGCTTTGGGATAGCTCGTATTCTCTTTATCGGGCCAGTACGCAAGCCGGCTTGCTGACGGTCAGCTCCGAGCCGGTAAACACCGGCAGCCCGGATTGCGGCTCAATGCGGAACAGGACGATCGTGTCGGAATGCTCGTTCGCGGCGATCAGCCACTGTCCGTCCGGGGTCAGCGTGAAGTTCCGCGGCCAGTGACCCCGGGTTGACACGTGGCCTGCAGGCGTCAGCACGCCTGTCGTTCCGTCGATCCCGAAAACTGCGATGCTGTCATGTCCGCGATTGGACACGTAGAGGAAACGACCGTCCGGAGAAACAACGATTTCCGCGCACCAGCTGTCCCCGCCGAAAGAGCCCGGAAGCGTCGATACCGACTCCTTGCGCTCCAACTGGCCTTCTGCATTTTTCGAGAATCGGGTGACTGTACTGTTCAGTTCATTCACCACATACAGGTATCCATTCGCCGGATGGAGAATCAGATGGCGAGGCCCCGCGCCCGGCTCAAGCGACGACGCATCGCAGGCGGTCCACTCCCCCTGTTCCTGTCCGCGCTCGTACACCATCACTTTGTCCATGCCGAGATCGCATACGTACAGACGCCTGCCGTCCTCGCTGAAAAACACCGAATGCGGATGCGGCGCTTCCTGCCGTTCCGCGTTCGGCCCTGTACCGGTATGGCGGAACCGGACCATCGGCGGTCCCGGCCTAGTATCCGGATTAACCGGATACAGCACGACAGATGCGCCGTTGTAGTTCGACACCGCGAGCCAATCCTCGGACGAAGTCAGACTTAAATGGCATGGATGGTTGCCGTGCGTCGGCGCGTACGATCCAGGACCGAGCTTGCGCGTCTGCGGATCGACCGGGAAGGAGGCAAGCTGCCCGCCTTCCGCAGGATCTCCATCAGCATCGATATAGGCGTCAGCCTCGCTGACTGCGTAAAGGCGGGTACCCGCCCTATTCATACGCAGAAATGTCGGGTTTTCGATGCCGCCGTACTCCGCTGTTTTGACTAGCTCGCCCGTATCCGGCAGCAGTTCGATTCTCGTAAGGCCAACTTCGTTCTTTGCGCTATATGCGCCGATCCATATTTCGTGAGCTTTGGACACCATGATCGCTCCTTGGTTATGTATATCGTAAAATAAGAGCCCCGGAGTCGCCTCGGGGAACTCTTATTTATGATACAACAATTATGGATTTTGCGGAGCAATGAATACTCGGCTGAACCATCAAGCCGTAAGGCTTTAACCGGTAACCCGGCTCGTCGCGGGCATCCTCGCGTTCGAAGAACGACCAATCCATCCATGGATTGTGTTGGCCCGATTGATGGAAAGGCCCCAACAGATTGCGTAGACTTCCCGCTACCTCGATATCGATGCGGCACTCGCCGTCCGCGCCGATCATCGACGGAGCGATGTCGATGCCGTCGGCGTCCTCCCACGCAACGACGCCGGAGGAATGCCCGTTCACGCGAAGCTCCGCGCATACGCCCTGCCATTCTCCCAAGATGAGTTTGCAGCTCCGTTCGCCGTCTATCGCATCCCTCAAAGACGCGTTCGGCTCAACGGTGTAATGATAGACAATGTTGCCCGGATAATGCGGATATCCCTGCAGCGTCCAATCGCCGACGGATAATTCGTTCGGCTCTCGCACGATTCGCCTCTTTGCGTCGACTGCGAAATCGCCGAGAACATATATATTTTCCATCTCATCGGCATTCCGATAGAGGCAAGAAAGCACTAACTCGTGACATCCAACACCGGTTTGCGTCAATCGCGTTTTTAACCAATCCCGATCGATGAAATAGCCTTCTGCCTGAACCGGAACTTCTTTACCATCCATCTTGATGCGAAACCGATCCGCATGCTCCACGGCGACATAGAGATCCTCTTCCAGCTCCTCTCCAATCTCGAAAAAGAACCGCCAATCCACTGCCGCTCCGTCCTTTTCATGAGGCTGTAAAGTCCAACGAAAGCGTTGCTGCTGGCCGTTATAATGAATGTCGCGCATACCAAGGCGATCGCGCACTTGCCGTTGAGCCTGCCATACTTGCATCGGCTCGGACCAAGGTTCCCCGTTCATCCGGTAGCTGCACCGATCCAGCGGTAACGCGTTCGGCATCGTCCGGGAGAAAGGACATTTCACCGGCAAGGTTGTCGTCGCCATCGTCAATTCATGCGCCATCCGATACGTGAAGCGCTCCTCGGTCGGAGCACTCTGGGCGGTCAACCGCCCATGCTTGCGAACCTTACGTATCCAATATAGTTTCGATCCAGCCGCGCCCAAACGGTCGACGAAACGCATTCCGCCGCTATCCGACGGCGTTGTCGGATCCGCCTTCCGTACAACCTCTCCCGTCAAAGGATACCATTCCTCCAGGTCTCCCCGGACAGGGAGCCGAACTTCCGCTTCCGCGCCGGTCGTCCTATCGTTGTTAACAACGAATAGCGAGTAACCCTCCTCGTGTTCACGGAACATATAGAGAAGTTGAGGGAGCTCCAGTCCATATTCGCTTCTCAACGCTATTTGTCGAAGTCCGTGCTGCTCAAGAATAGATACCGCTTCAGCAGCATCCTTCGCATGGCAGAACCCGGGATGCCGCACCAGTTCCGGTGCCATCCAGTCGTCCGACTGCTCCCCGTCGATTAGACACGGCAATCCCCCGATCGCGATAATCAACCCGCCCTCGTCGGCGAATTTCTTCAGCAACTCGAAAGTCGAGCGAAGAACCGTGCGAAGTGTCGGTAGCAGTACAGCTCGGTAGGGTGCGTTCTTGACGAAGAACTTCCCTTCCCGCACATATCCGTCATCGGCCATGATCGTTTCGTCGCCGAAGTCGAAGTCGATATGCTGACCAAGCAACGTCTTCATCGTCCGAACGAGCTCGGCCTCGTACTCGTTGACGGCGAGCAAACTCGGATCCTCCCATTGCAAATAGGAATGCGGATCGCTGCCCACCATCGTCCAAGCCGTCGATGCGGGATGGATGACCAGCAAATCACGAATCGGCCGGCCATCGCTTAATACCGCCGCCAGTCGCGCAAAATAATTTTCCATCACGTGATTGTACTTCCACCACGGGGAAACATCGCTGAATACCGGCGGGAAATCTCGTTTGCGGCAACCGTTCAGACTGTATAGCGACAGATGCTGGCATCTGATCGTCACGCCCATCGCGAACTGCCAATCGCCGATCCACTTCTGCCCTTCGAAAGTGAAGTCCCACCCGCAGCAACCGTAAGTTTCGCTCAGGACGTGCTTGCGGCCGTATTGATGGGCAACGCTCGTGCATTGCTTGACCGTCAGCCACTCCTCGGTTTTCTCGTCCAAAATGTCGATGCCGGGAACGTGCTGATGGCGGTAATGCGGCATAACAGCACCGGTAACGCGCGTAGAGATTCCAAGATTATGTTCGATTAGATAGTGTCCGGTAAAAGAAAGCCCATTCGTTTCGCACCATTCGCCAATCTGTCGGGAATAAGCTTCCTCGAAGCGCTCGGAGATCGTTCGCCAGTAGTCATGCCTTGTCTTGGCGGATTTTTCCCCCTCCAGGAACAGGTAAGGCAATCTGTCGATGAGATCGTAGCCTCTCCTTTCCATAAACAGGTCATCGAAATCCTCGGTCCAAGGAAGCCAAGGCCTCCCTTCGGCATATCTGCAGTGAAAGTCGGCGATGCTCGGCTCGTCGGTGAAAATTCCGGGAACCGCACCTCCGAAGTGTTCGCCGACAATCTGCTTGTACGGCTCGTGAGTGACGGAAATAAAGGAGGCGACGGCGGCCGGATTCAAGTTGTCGACCGGCGCCTCGCCGTTGAACCATTCGCTGCCGGCGGAAACTTCGCGCCGCAACAGCAGCCAGATCGGCGAATCACCCTCTCCGTCTCCATCGCGCCCCGCGCTTTTCGCCTTCGTAACTTCTTCCTCGGCAGTCCCGACTGACACGCGTACCAAGGAGACGATCGTACGTCCTTCACGCAATTGCGCCCGGAATACCGCCAACATTCCCGCTTCCTCCGCACCGGGCGGGGAAGCTCTCATCTCCAGCGTCACCGCCTTGGCACGATAAGCGTCGCCCATCGAAGCCACGCGTCCTCCCGCTCCGCCCGAAGGAAAGCGGTCCTCGTCGTATAACCAGGCGCGAAGCCCAAGCTTACGGGCGGCAGCCACGACTTCCGAGACGCAGGTCATCCAGTCCTCGCCCATGTATTTCGTCTCTAACCCTTCTCGCGAGTGCATGAAGAAGCCGCCCATCCCCTGCTCCTTCATCTGTTCCGCTTGCCGGATTAATTCGGCGGCGTCCAGCCGTCCGTTCCAAGCCCAGAAAGGGCTGGAGCGATATTCCGCGCCCGGATCGAGAAACTGATCGCGAAGGGAGCGCTCGGCCTGCCCGAATTCCCTCGGGCTCACCCCCGCATTCATTCGCCAGCCTTCCCGTCGGCGGCCGATTGTCCGAATCGCAGCACAAGCACCGAGTGCCGCGGAAGGTACAGCTCGACCCGACCGTCCTTAAGGCGAGCCAACTCAACGACGCCGAAGTCGCGCGACCGATCCAACAACTCCCACTCCGCAACATTCGAATACGCCGCTGAGCTTCCTTCCAGTTCAATCGTATATTCCCGACTTTCGCCGCTAAAGTTGCTGACCCAAAGCGCCGATTGCCCGTTTTCCGACGTCACGGCCAGCGCGTAAAGACCTTCCGCTCGTACCGACACTTCCGCGCGGCTCGAATAAACCGAAAGCGATTCGAATTTCTCGAACACGCGGTAGGATTTCTGCGGGATGCAATAGGCATCGAACAATCCGCCGTACAGCTCATGCGGCTGACCGTCGTAATAGTTGGCCTCGTCGACCGGCGAATCTTGCAACATAGCGAATACGGCGGCGATGAAGGAAGCTCCCTCTTCGTTTTTCTGCCGTTCGAACAAGTTGCGGCGAAACGTCTCCCCGCCCGGCTTCCATAGCTGGCGCCAGATTTCGTCGTTCGCGCCCTCGTCGGCCCGCATGTAGTTCCATTCGTTGAGGTGGCTTTCCGTCCGGACATAACCCGCATCGTCCAATAGCTTGCGGGCTTTAAGCGCATTGGTTTGGATCTGGCTTGGATCGTCCGCATACGTGTGCCACGTGAAAAAATCGAGAGGCAAGCCGTACTGGCGACAATAGGCTACGAACCCTTCCGTGAAAGGCATATTAACCATCGTCGCGGCTTGTCCTCCGACTTTTAGCGTGGAATCATGCGCTTTAATGGCGGTAGCGGCGATTCGGTACAGGTCGTAATATTGCTCCGGCGTGCCGGACCACATGCATTGCCGGTCGGGGTTGTCGGGCTCGTTCCAGATTTCCCAATAACGGATATCGTAATAGAAGCCGTTAGCCCACCCCTCATTGTAGTGGCGAATAATATTCACGCAGATGCGGGCCCACTTGTCCATGTCGGCGGGCGGATGCACGAAATATTTGACTTTCGTATGCTCGATGCTCTCCCCGAGGCGGTAGACGATTTTCGCTCCCGTCGCCAATACGGAGGCGATATATTCGTCCGTGCGGGAAAAATCGTAGCTTGCAGGATCGTTCTCGTCTCGGCTCATATCCCGGAAAATCGTATGAATATCCACTTCGCCCGGATTGGGCCAATTGGTATCGTGCAACCGGACAAGAGGAATGCCCGCTTTTTCATAATAGACGGATACGTCCATCAACGATCCATAACATACAGGACCGTTGTTCACGCCATGCACCCGTTTGAGCGGGGACGTTTTACGATCGGAATGCAAAATAAGATCTGCCATTTTTCATCCTCCTAATGGAACATCCAGCCGCCTACCAAGTTCAGCGTCTGTTCTACCGGTAATCTTCGAATTGGCTCGTCCGGTAGGAGAAGTCATCGCAACATATGACGCCCTCCTCCACGATCACAACGAGCGTATGACGCTCGTCCGATAATTCGTTCCGCTCCAACACGACGCGCGCGCGCGAATCCGAACACCCTTCCGACCGCACGACTAGCTCCTCCAGCTTCAGGCCGTCCAAATACGCGGTTGCCCGCCCGTACGCCTTCGCTGGCATTCGCAGCCGAAAAGCGTCGCCGCGGAAATTCCACTTGAGCCTATGCTCGCTTTCCTCAGCGAAGCCACGGCGATCTACCGAACGATAGCCGTAGCCGTGCGTATAGTCGGAACACTTCTCCAGCTCCCAGCGGTCCGGGCTCTGCGCCGATCCGGCCAGCCCTTCCGCCGGCAGCAAGGAGATCCAGTGCTCCCGTGCTTCGCCTTGTATTTCCAAACGCGTACATTCGACGATGACGCCTGCGCTTGCGATTAGGCCGATGCGACCCGGCATGGCGGTCCGCTCGATTGCCATCTCGATTCCGTTAACCGTAACCAAGTAGCTCTCTCGCCCCTGCACGACGGTAATCCGGTAGGTTACGGGCTCACCGAAAGGCCGACGGGCACCGTACTCATGCGGATCGGATTCCACCCAATCGGAAGGCGTTTCGCCGACTTCCCCGCCGGTCGCAACCATACGCTTCGTTCCGTCCCGCGCGATTTCGATCAAAGCGACGGCGCCGCCTTGAACGCAGAGTCCAATGCCGTCGGCGTACATGCGCGGATCGGGCTCTCCATCCGCCCAGCGCGGCATGACCGTCGATCCGACCGGCCCGTTCCAGCCCCATACGACGGTAAATAATCCGGTGCTGACGAACTCGGCGCGAAGCATGAGTTCCTCGTAGGCTTGACGGACGAAACTAACCGCAGGCGCATTGTTGGCCGAAAGAACGAACCGGTCCGCATAAGGCTCCGCCCAAAGGCGCGAAGCAACGTTTATCGTCCCTTCCCCACGTTCGTTCAACGCGGGATACAGCGCATGAAGCATCCCGTCCGCGGTCACTTGTCCCGAATACGTCTGTCCCCATATGCCATATCTCTCATGATTGCGCGGGAAAGAGTGCCAACAGGATCCTTCCTGATATAGCTCCCAAGCCCCTTCCAAATGGGCCTTCTCAAGTTCCGCCCGGAATACGGCCTGATAAGAGCGATTGCTCCCGACGGAAGTAGCGGGTGCGTATACGTATCCGTCGTGCACATAAGAAGGATAAAATTCAAGCGGCGCCGGATGGTACTTCAAGCTTTGCGGATATAGAAGAAAGGCAGGATCGCCATACGGTCCATCGGGTCGGCCGGCGACGAGTGCCACGAGCGACCAGGAGCCGCCGGTATTGCGCGACATACTCATCATGCCAACAATCAGCCAATCTTCGGAACGCCGAATCAGCGTACTGGCGTAAGTTCGCTTGTACATCCCTTTGAGCAGCGGCTGTTCGGTCTCGTTGCGGAGCGGATGCGCATGTTTAATGAAGGGGCCTTCCGGTCGTGAAGCGGAGGCATACGCGATGCCTCCCTGCTCCTCCTTCAGCGAGCCCCAGCCGTAAATCATATGATAGATTCCGTTCTCGTACACGACGGAAGCATCGAGAGTTGCGAGCGCTGCATCCTTCGGCGTATAACGATCGGCCAGCCCTCTGCCGTCGAACACGGGGCCGGCGTTGTGCCAGCTTGCCCCTCTGTCCGTTGAGCGCAAGAGCGTGATGACTCCGAGGTGAACATATCCTTTCGAGTATAAGCTCACGTAGAAATACCAATTTTCGGATACAGGATCGATGAAAAAGTATCCGTTAACCGGCCAATCCCATACGCCGATTCCGGTGTGGACAGGATTGCCGGTAAATTCGGCGAACGCATCGAACGAAGGGTCCCCGATCAGCGGATGGGAATGCCAATGCCGCGCGTGCCGGCTCTCCGCATAGTCCATGGTCTCACCTCCATCACTCGCTTAGGATTTGACTGAACCGGCGGTAATTCCGGCTACCATGTATTTCTGGCCCGCAATGAAGAAAATCAGACATGGGATTATGGCAATCAAAATATCCGCGAATAAGAGGTCCCACCTCTGACTGAACTTTCCATAGAATCGAAAAACCGTCATCGGAAGCGGCCACTTGTCTCCCCCGGCGAAGTAGAGGTACGTCGTCACGTCGTTCCAGACGCCGATGAAGTTGAAGACGATAACGGTGACCGTGACCGGTGCGAGCAACGGGAAGATGATACGGAAAAACATCTGAATCGGACGGCTGCCGTCGATAATGGCCGCTTCGTCAATCTCACGCGGGATCGTCCGGATAAAACCGGTATATAGGAATATGCTTAAAGGCAGCGTATAGGCGATAAATATAGAGACGATTCCCAAATACGTATTATTCAAATGCAGAACGAGCATCGTGAAGTAGGTCGGGATGATCGCCGTCGGCACGATAATTCCCGTCAGAAAATAGAGCGAAGTAAACTTGGAGAATCCAGAGCCTTTTCTAGAGATGTAATACGCAGCCATTGCGGCCAGAAGGCCGGAGATAACGACGACAGAGGCCCCGATGAACACGCCGTTCTTCAAGCCTTGAAGGGCGTTGGATTTCGCGAATACTTGAACGTAATTGTTGAAGTGCAGACTCTTGGGCCAGTCGTAGCCGAGCCGGTTGGCGCCGAGCGTGTCTTTAAGCGAATTGACCACGACAATCCAGATCGGCATGAGGTAACAGAGCGCGACGATGACCATGATCACTTCTAGAAGAAATGTTGATGTGCGAGGCATTAAGATTCGCTTCATCAATAATCGACCTCCAGTTTGCGGAACAAGCCGAGGGTGATAAAGCTAATAAGACTGATCACGACCGTAAACAGTAAACCCGCCGCAGCGGAATAGCCGAACAAGCCCGAAGAGAACGATTTGAAAATGAAGGTGCCGTACACTTGCGTCGCGTCCGCCGGTCCCCCGTTCGTCAAACCGTACACTTGCCCGAACACCTTTGCGCCTCCGATGAGACAGAGAATCGTGTTGATGCACAGCGAATAGATCGTCAGAGGCAGCGTGATATGCCTGAACTTGCTAATGCCGCCAGCGCCGTCCACCGTAGCGGCTTCGTAATATTCCTTCGGTACGGACTGCAAGCCCGTCAGAAAAATGACGACGATCGCGCCGATCGACATCCATATATCCATCACGCAGATAGCCGTCATGGCATACTTCGTATCCGTCAACCAGTTCTGAGCCAAGAACCCGAGACCGACATACCTAAGCAGCGTATTGATCGGACCGAAAGTCGGCTGATAAAGCGCGCTGAAGACATACGCGATGACGAGCGGGTTGAATACGAACGGCGAGAAAATGATCGTACGGTACGTATTCTTGAATTTGACGCCGTTGTTCAAGATGAGCGCCAGGCCGAAGCCGACGACGATTTTTACGATCGTCGTCGCAGCCGTGAAGGTCAGCGTGTTGCGCACGGAAATCGCGAACACCGGCGATTCGAACAAATCTTGAAAGTTCCGCCAGCCGTTGAATTTGGGACTTAACGGGAAGTAGGAAGACCAGTTCGTGAACGCCATGACGAGTCCCGACAAGTTAGGCAGAATAAAGAATAGGCTGAACAGGCCAAAAGCCGGAAGGACGAACAGCACCGTATATTGTCTGGAAATTCCTTTGGAACGCATGCCGTACCCCCTTAAATGAAACCGCCGCGCCGGTGACCCGGTACGCGGCGGCAGTTTCTTATCCGCGGGGCTGATTACCAGCCCGGGGTTTGGACAGTGCGGTTATATTGCGCATAGTCCGTATACCAGTCGTCGTAAGCTTTCTTGCTGTCTTTGCCGTTGAAAATATCCATGAACGGCTTGCCCGCATCCGTACCAAGCGGGAAAGTCGGGAATCTCTGGCGAATGACATCCAGCGTGACCGGCATCCCGGTTTGGGCAATATAACCGTCCATCTCTTGCTGCCAGACGCTCTTCTCGGTGTTGTAGTCCTTGTATGGCGCCGCGCCCTGGACAGGCTTAACCAGCATGTTAAAGTGATCCGGCTCCATCAGATAATTGACCAAATCTTTCGCTTCCTGCTTATGCTTGCTGTTCAGCGGTACACCCAGCGCGCGTCCCGACAAGTTGACGACGGCGCTGATCTTCGAATCGTCCATCGTGAACGGCATGAAGCCCAAATCCTTGACCTTCTCGGCATCGAGCTTGGCGAGATCGTCGTACAGCCAGTCGCCGAGAACGGTCATGCCGTATTTGCCGTCGAGCAGTCCTTGGTAGCCATCCGCAATAAGAAGAGAAAGGTGGTCTTTGTTCGTATATGGCACGAGAGAAGTCATGCGCTCGGCGAACTGCATGAAGCCGGGCATCTCTGAGGGCTTCGTCTCGTTCTTGGCCATCTTCGCCGCGTCTTCGTCGGTGATCGAGAAGACGCCGCCGACGGCCTGCAGCATCTGATAAGTCCAACTGTCCTTGCCCGGGATGAACAGCGGCGTGACACCCGTGCCTTGAATCTTCTTCAAGCCGTCCATCAATTCCGCGTAGTTCATCATCGGCACTTTGACTCCGGCCTTCTCGAACACTTTCTTGTTGTAAATCGCGCCGAAGTATCCGAGCGGGAACGCATAAGCCTCGTACGCGACGTTATTTTTCGTCGTGAAGATCTTCACGCTGTCGAGCGTTTTGTCCACCCACGGTCCTTGAAGCGGTTCCAAGAAAGAGAAGGGAATCGTGCCGTCTCCGGCTGTGGCCATGAACAGATCGGGCGCGTCGTTAGTCGACATTTTGGTTTTCAAGATATTGATAAACTGATCGTCGGGATAGACGTCGATTCGTACCTTGTTGCCAGTCGACTCCTCGTACGCGGCGATTGCGCTCTTCAGTCCCTCGGACTCTCCCCATGCGTTGAAAGTGGCGAGTACCATTTCGACCGGCTTCTTGCTAGAGCCGGAGCTCGGGCTTGCCGATGCGGACGCTCCCGACGATGGCGAGCCCGAAGGTTCCTTAGAAGCCTCTTTGTTGGAGTTCCCTCCGCACGCGGCCAGGATCGACATCATGAGAGCGGTTACCAATAACGCGATTCCAAGCTTGCCTTTTCTTTTTAACAAAGCGATGACCTCCAATAATCTGAATTTTCAATCTATTAGGATGCATGATCATTATTGCAGAGGGTTAATCATGCGGGATATAGAGGATCGTTCGGTTGATCTGGATTTTTGGACAAACTTGCGGGTGCGCGATCAGAGCGTCATCAGCTTGTTCCAGATCTTGTTGTAATTGCTCCAGTCGCTATGGAGTCTTGGACTATTGCTTAGAATAACGCCTATTCGCTCGTAATGAGGATCGATCGTCAACATGCATCCGGTGAACCCGGGATGTCCGATACACGAGGGAGATTGCAGGTCTCCGAAACATCCGTGCGGATCGATATCCGATTTCCGCCAAGCGATCGGCGTCTTCGAGAATCGGCCTCCCGTCGCCTCCCGCAGCATCAAATCTACTCCGGCCGACGAGAAAATGATCTTATCTTCAACCTTTCCCGCGTGAAGGAACAATTGCGCAAATCGCATCAGGTCGGATACGGTGGAATACAGACCGCTGTCCCCGGTTACGGCCGCGTGACGCAAATCGTTCCTGCCGCTTCCCGTCTCGTAGTTCCACGGAAGGACGAACGTGCCCTCCTGCAGGAGCGACGTCTCGAACGTCGTATCCCTCATCTCCAGCGGATCGAACAGCATTTCCCTCGCATAAACCTCCAGGCTTCTCCCCGTCAGCTTTTCGATCATATCCATTATGATCGTATACCCTTGCGTGAAATAAATCTGGCTCTCTCCTGGCGAATAGGAACGGGAATCGATCGCGTAAATTCGGCGCAAATACGCTCCCGCGTCTTCCCTGCTCGGCCAGGGCTCGTCGAATCCTTCATAACCTGCGGTATGCGTTAATAGATGCCATACGGTCACGTCGGGAAAAAGATAATCCGGAATAACGGATCGCACGGGCGTATGCAGGGTAAGCAGCCCCTCTTCGATCAGCTTGACGATCAAGCTGGCGGTGACGATCTTGGTCACCGATCCGACGTTAAACCGCGTCCGGCCGTCGATGGCTGCCCGCTCATAACCTTTCGGAGCGGAGCAACCTCCCGTGAAGGCATATTGGAGCTCTCTTGAATTATCCGAATAGCCGATCGACAAGCAAGGACTTAATTCCTCTTCCAGCAGCCGATTGAAATACGAATCCAAACGAGGCGCATGCGCCGACAACAACATCCCGATCGCCTCCAGTCCTCTTCGGTCCGCCCTATCTACCTAGAAAAATAGCTTTGTGAGTACTATACAATAATCAATCTCCTTGCAATATGGAGGATTGTTTGGTCGTTCTGGATTTTTGACCCTATTTCATTCCGACCGTCTAATTCTCCTTTAGCTTGTGCTAATATAAACCCAAGGCGGTGGTCAGACTGAGAATTCGCAATCCCATGCAGATCAGACTTTTCTTCTTCTATTCTCTCGTCTTCATCTTGATTACGATTCTTGCAAGCGTTCCCACGTATATTTATCTCAAGCGCGGGATCGAGAAAAACGCCCTTAATACGATGAACGAAACGGTCGGGAACGTCTTCGAGAAGCTGAATGCCAGTCTGAAGGAATTCGACAACATCAGCAAACAGCTTTACCTGAGTACGGATTCGAACAACCGCACCGTTATTCAGCGCTTGGAAATCCTGCAAAACTTTAAGGGCTCCTTCGACGAAATCGAATCGGTGCAAGCCGTCTACAGTTTGCTGGGTCTCGTCACCTCTATATACAACGACATTCACCGACTCACGATCTTCACTTCCCGCGATGCCGTCTATTCCAATCCGAAAGCTCCAATGTCCGTCGCGCAAGCTTATCCAGACGCTTCCGAATTGCGGGAAATACGGCAATCCGCGGGCGAGACGGTGTTCCGATATGCGGTTCGCGACCGTTGGGCAGGCTCCGGCGCATCGCCGGTATTCAGCTTTAGCCGGCTGCTTAACCCGAGGCAGGATAAAATCGCGGTCATCGAAATGCAGATTCGCGCGGACGATATGTTGCCTCTCGACCAAATTCGCTCGATATCGGGCGCTGTCCTCACTTTATCGGAAGGCGACCGTATTCTTTTCGACAGCGCGGCGGGCGATGCCTCTCAACCGCAGCGGAACGCTTACGTCTTTCGGAAAAATATCGAATCCGCGAATCTGACGATCTCGCTGACCGTTCCTCGCCATGTCGTCCTGTCCGAGCTTACTCTTTTCCGCAACTTCGCGTTGGCCACTCTGTTCGTGCTCGTCGTGTTCTCCCTGCTCGTTTACTATTACTTGTCCAGACTGCTTACCCAACCGCTCGTTAAATTAAAAGAAGCGATCGATTCCATCGATCTGGAAGACAAGAAGCTCAATATCGACAACAAGTACAAGGTCAACGAGATCGAGCGGATCAACAGATCCTTCCGCAACATGAATGAACGGCTGCAGCATTCCCTCGAGCAAATCGTGCAATTCCGAATGACGCAGCTGCAATCGCAGTTCGATACTCTTCAAGCGCAGATTAACCCGCATTTCCTGTTTAATATGCTCGGCATTATTCAAGAGTCCGCCGAGAACGGCGAGCTCCCCCAGGTCCAGACGATCTCTCGCAGCTTGTCCGAATTCATGCGCTATTCCATTTCCACGGATTCGCCGGTCACGACTCTGGAAACGGAAGTTTCCTTCTCGATGCGCTACTTGGAGCTGATGAAGACGCGTTACATGCACAGGCTGACCTACTCCTTCGATTTCGATCAGAACATGCTGCACATGATGGTTCCGAAGCTTATTCTGCAACCGCTTTCGGAAAATGCCATCAACCATGGATTCGCAGGCATCCCTCACCCGCTTCATATCGAGGCGACGGGGCGCCTCCTCGGCGAACAGTGGGAAATTCGCTTCCGGGACAACGGAGCCGGATTCGGCAGGGAACGACTGGAAGAGGTCCGGATCAAAGTTCAAGAAGCCATGGAGCATTTGAACTCTGACTTCGAGACGGTAAGGCTCGGAATGGGGGGCATGGGACTGATCAGCACGATCGTCCGGCTAAAGCTGATGTTCCGCAGCAAGCTTCAAGTCGAGATCGGCAATCATCCTGACGGCGGGGCGGAAATTACGATGCGGGGATTAATCAACGGGTAGGTGACTTCACATGAGAATCCTGATTGTAGACGACGAACCTTTCTACATCGAGCAGTTCAAGAAGAAACTGGCGATCGCCGGCTCCGAAATGGGAATCGAGATCTCCGTCGCGGGGCAATGTTACGACGGCCGCGAAGCGTTGGACTTTATCGCCAAGGACATGCCCGATGCGGTGTTCACGGATATCCGCATGAGCGCGCTCGACGGCATCGAGTTGGCCAAGGCTATTCGCCAAAGTTATCCGGAGCTGCCCGTCGTCATCGTAAGCGCCTATCCTTCGTTCGATTATTTACGCGAAGCGATGCGCGTCAACGTATCTGAATATTTGCTCAAGCCGATCGACATGCAAGCCTTAAAGGCGATTCTGGACAAGCTTGCGCTGCAATGCCGCAGTCGTAGCGACAAGCTTGCCCGGGACTGCCTGCTGGCGGTGCTGGCCTCTCCTCAATTGGAGGAATCCACGGTACAAGCCGCGCGCCGCGCGCTGTTCCATCCCTTCTATCGCGCACTGTTCGTGCGCAATAGGGAATCCGTATACGAATATCCGGTGTTGGCGCCTAATATCGAAGAGGATAACGAGGTTTTGTGTCAGGCTTTGCGGCCGTTGCTAGGCGAACAGCCATCTTGGATTATTCCTTTGGACGATGGAAGGTCGAGACTGATCGTTCTCGCAATGACCGGCGAGAACGGGCACGACCTTCCCGCCCTTCTGGCTTCCGTCTCCTCCCACTACGCCAGCGACGGCATAAAGCCGTCTATCGTATATAGCGAAGCTATTACCGATATTCTGAGACTGAACAGGCTCGTTCCTGCTTTACGAGCTGCGCTGGCCGACAGAATCGTCATCGGCAAGCCGTCGTTCTTTGCGGTCTCCACCCCATATGCGCCCGTGACAGCTCCCTATTCGGACATCGAACGGGCCAAGCTGGATAAACTGTTATCCGTTCAGGATACTTCGGGCGCGTCCGCATTTATCCGCGGACTGTTTCGGAGTTGGGAAAGCGGCAGCTATCCGATGAAAGCCATCGGCAAACGGATGAGAGAAATCGTCTCCGGCATCGAGCGCCATCGCGACGATTCGAGCCGGCTGGAATTCAACGACGGGGACGCGCGGATCGACGAACTTCTGCAGACGGCCCGAACATTGCCGGAACTGGCCGAAGGGTTTCTTTCTATGTTGGCGCTCGTTTTCGGGTGGGACGAGGTCGAACAGGAGGGCGGCGATTTCAGTCGGCTGTTTGCCCGTATCGAGACTTATATCGCCTCGCACATCGGCCAGCCGCTTTCACTTCCGCTGCTGACCGAGCACTTCCACGTCTCCAAGACGCAGCTTTGCAATCTTTTCCGGGATTACACGGGCAAGTCGTTCGTCGAGTATGTTACGTCTTATCGGATGCGCAAAGCTCAAGACCTCATGCGATTCTATCCAAGCATGCGAAACAAGGAGATCGCCGAGATGGTCGGCTATCCCGATCAGAACTACTTCAGCCGCGTGTTCACGACGGTCATCGGCATGAGCCCGAGCGATTTCCGGTCGCGCAGCGCAGCTAACGGCGATTAAAGCGATTATTGTCCAAAATTCCATTGCGCCCGAACGATTATCCATATACCCCCTCCGAATGTCTCCGCTATAATTCGCTGCAAGAGCGGCCGATGGAATAGGTGCCACGGTCGCCAACTTGATAGAGGAGCTGAATTTATGAATTCAAGGTTATGGCGTATGACAATCGGTTTCGCGCTTATACTGCTGCTTACCGCACCTCATCTCACAGGCTTTCCTTCGGCGTATGCTGCATCGCAGACGTATTATGTCAGCTTTTCCTCCGGCAATGACTCGAATGACGGGCTGAGCGCCGCCACTCCGTGGAAGACGCTTGGCAAAGTTTCCTCCCTCGCTTTCGGCGCCGGCGATGCCATCCTGCTTAAGAAGGGTGACACTTGGACCGGGGAGACGTTGTATTTGAACGGTAACGGCTCTTCATCCAACTGGATCACGCTCTCCTCGTATGGAACGGGAACCGCTAAACCCGTCATTACTCCCTATACTTCCGTGGCTGCGATTCCGGCCGCCAATCCGACGAATCTCGCCGCGAACGGCCTGCTCTATGCCGTCTATCTTCACAACGCGGCAGGCTGGAAAATCTCTGGACTCGAGATCGGCTATGCCAAGAGCGGTATCGTCTATGTCAACGATACTAGCGGTTCGCGCGACGGGTTATGGATCGAGAACTGCTACATCCACGACATCGTCAAATGGCCGATGAACCCTTTTCCTTCCGCCGACAATCGGCTTGCCGCCTTGCAGATCATGTCGTATTCGGTAGGCATCTACACTCATCTGGACGAATCGTCCGCCTCCAATCAACGGCTGAAAAACGTCACGGTCAACAATGTCACGATCGAACGGACCGACGGGCCGCTGGAGATTCGCAAAGCCGACAATGTGTCGATCGAAGGCATCCATACGAACGAATCGTATCGGGAAGGCGTCCAGTTGACGGGCATTAACGTCGGTTACGCCGGGACGCCGGTTGGCCTGCTGAAGGACAGCGTCATTCTCAACTCCGGCACAAGCGGTATGGCTTGGGGAACCGCCGGCTTGCAGTTTAACGCTGTGGAGAACTTCGTGGCGGACAATGTGGAAATCGGTTATACCCGATCGCCGAACAACATCGACGGCGTAGGCGTCGATTACGAGGGACTGAACAAAAACGTCACCGTGCAGAACAGCTACATCCACGATAATGCGGACGAAGCCGTGATGGTATACCGCAATCCCCAGTGGAGCGGCGGCGTCGAGAACGTCAATACGAGTCTGATCAACAACGTTTTCCAGAATAACGGCATTAACAACGATGGCAGCCCGCACGCAGCCTTCCTCGTGCAGCAATTCAACTATACGAATGGCGGAACCGTGTCAGGCAACACGATCATCAAGACAAGCCGGGCGCAATCGCTCAACATGATCGTCGAGCGCACCCCTCAATTTAACGAATACTGGCCTACGGGCAGCTATTCGCTCTCGAACAATACCGTCAAGCTTCCTAACGGCAATATTTTGAATTACGCCTCCACGGGCTTTAGCGGTACGCAGGGCAAGAACGGCTGGACCTACAGGCAGTTCAACGGATCGACGATCAGCGATCTCACTTGGAACAATACGGACCAAACCTGGCAAGGAAGCGCCACGTTCCTGCTCGTCGGCGAAGACTGGATGCATCCCGCGACCGGCTATGCGACCGAGCGAATCTGGACGGCTCCCGCCTCGGAAAATATTCGGATTACGGGCAATCCCAAGAAAACGGATTCCGCTCTCGGCAACGGGGTCATCACGAGCATCTGGAAGAATGGAACCCAAATCTGGGCTCAGGCGGTCACGACGACGACCGGCGTACAGCATGACATGCAAGTCAGCGTCAACGCGGGCGACACAATCGCGTTCGTCTTGGACCCTAACGGCGACTCCTCTTACGATAAGACGACGTGGAACCCGGTTGTGGAAGAGATCAAACAAACGACCTACACGGCAAACACGGACTTCGGTCCCCAGCAAGGCATGTACGGCTGGCGTTACGTCGAGAACAACGGGAGCGCGGAAACGAACATGACCTGGAACGGAACTGCGGGCGTATGGTCCGGATCCGTAAACAAACTGTTGATCGGCAGCGACTGGCAGCACCCGGCAATCGGCATCCAATCGCAGCGGAAATGGATCTCGCCTTCATCCGGAACCGTTCGTATAGCAGGAACCGTCCGGAAGTACGACTCGGCTTCCGGTAACGGCATTATCGCGAGCGTCTGGAAAAACGGCACCAAGATTTGGGGCGATACGGCGGTAACGACTTTGACAGGGACGTCCCACGATTTTACGACAACGGTGACGGCAGGCGATGCTCTCTATTTCAAGATCGACGCGAACGGAGAGCCTTCCAACGACAAAACGTATTGGAACCCGACGATCAGCCTTACGCCATCCTTCAGCTTCGACGAAATGATGGCGCCATACTGGTCGGGATCTACGATGTACAACGAATCGGTTCAGATGATCTCGACCGGAGGGCTTGCCGCCGAAGCCCCTCTCCTTTTCCATCCGACCGGAACGATTACCGTGAAGAACGCCCAACTCGGCACGACTTACGCGCAAGGAACCGATTGGACTTACGACGGCGCGACGAACAAAATCAAACTGACGTCCGGATCGGCCGCAGCTTATATGAATAGCTCGGACTTCTACCCTGTCACCCCGCCGTCCGGCTGTTTTACCGTTCCCAAGGTGGGAGGCGGCAACGTGCTAGGCTGCGAGGGAGAGTACTTTCACGACCGGCAGCTAGCCGTTAGCTATTCGCACAATTCGAACGTATGGTCAGGATCCATACCCGTTTATCAAGGAGGCAATCTGCCTCGGTCGATCGGGAAGTTGACCGCGGGGCAGCCTCTTGGCATAACGCTTTACGGCGACAGCATATCGGTAGGCCATTCCGCGAGCGGCGTGGAAGGCGCCGCTCCCGGCCTGCCCAACTGGGGCACGCTTGCGACGGTGAAGCTTCAGGCCAATTATGGCTCCAACCTGACGTTCCGCAATCCGTCCGTCTCCGGCCAAACTTCGTCATGGGGGGCGACGAACGTCCATTCCCTCGTCTCGACGAATCATCCCGATCTCGTCATTATCGCTTTCGGCATGAATGACGGAACGGGTGTTGTTGCTCCAGCTACCTTCAAGAGCAATGTCCAAGCCATCATCAACGATGTTCGCGCGACGAACGCCAATGCTGAATTCATCCTCGTCTCCCCTACGCTCGCGAACCCGGAGACGGGCTATGCCGGCAACCAAGCCGACTACAAAGCGGTATTGCAGCAGCTCGTCTCCTCCGGCACCGTCCTGATGGACATGACCGGACTTCATCAAACGCTGCTCGGCGCCAAACGATTCCAGGATATGACGGGCAACAACGTCAATCATCCGAACGATTTTCTCGTTCGGGCCTATGCCCAATCTTTATCCGCTTTGCTGATTCCTTGAGAAGTATCGGTCCCAATGCAAGAAGACCCGTCTCTGTGGCGGGTCTTCTTGCATTGGAACGGCAATCGTTAGAGAAGGCTTACTTGGCTATTTTCGCGACTTTGATCAGGCCGATGTTACTAAACAAGGCGTAGACGTTGCCGTCAAAGTCCGCGACCGCTTTCGTCGAATCCGGACCGTACTGGTTGCGGTACAGGAAAATAAACCTCTCGTTTCCGTTCCGGTCTAGAGAGTAGAACGTACCGCCGCTGTCGGTGAAGAAGACGTTACCCCCAGCGTCGGACCCAATCTCGTACGCATCGGAATAGCCAGAGAATCGAATATTGTAGCTCCACAGTGTTTTCCCTTTGGCGTCGATTTTCGAGATTCCATTCTTCTTCGTTTGGTTCATGTTGCTGACGTACAGCCCACCCGCGCCGTCGTTCGCCACATTGGTGCCCTTAAGCCATTCGGGCTTGAGTACAACACCATTTACTTGCTTCCCCGTGAGGGCATCCCACAGCTTCCAACCGCCGGCTGGCAGAATCTGAAGCAGGAACTCATCGTCGTTAACGAGCACAATATCTCCTTCGAAGCTACGGTTCCACAGTACGTTGCCCTCATCATCCAGCGCATACGTCTGGTCATCCGTCGTAACGAAAGTCGTTCCGTCGTAATCGGAGAACATGTGATACACATTCGGAAACGAGAACGAGTAGGTGCCTGATGTGTGCGTTGTAATTTCCAGAATGTCCGGAGTCGTCCAAACAATCTCTCCGTCGCGTACGCCAACGATGCCGTTATCGGTAAATGTCACAAACGTGCCTTCGGAGCTGCCGCTATAGCTCATCCATGCCGCTTGCCGCTGATCTTCGAACGTGATCTCCCACCGCAGCTCGCCCTCATCGCTTAGGGCAGCCACATATCCCGGCTTATAATCTCCCAGTAGATTTTCCGGTTGTTCGATCGCATAGATTGTCCCGTCAGCTCCGATATGAAGCTGATAATAATTAAAGGACATGTCCGGAAGCTCATAACGCCACACTTCCTTACCCGATAATTCGTAGGCGATGACCTCATTGCCATTCGTCACGAAGATTCGGGTTTTCTCTGTATTCATGACGATGTCCGTCGGGTCGGTCATCTCTTTCGTCCAAGCGATCTTGAACTGCTTGTAGCCGTAGAATTTCAACTTCTCTCCGCGATCGTTCACGTATTTCAATTCTTTATACTCTTTGGCCGGCAACCGCGTCGGAGCCTTCGCCGCCGGAGTAGCCGCCGTAACGGTTGTCACGCCGAGCGCTCCGACGAGCAGCATGACGAGCAATGCTCGAAGCATGAATTTGGCTTTCACTTCTCAGCTTCCCCTCTCAAGTAATTAATCTACTCTATACCGACCAGAATCGTACCCCCATCGCCAACAGCGATAAAGCTCGCGCCATCCCCTATCACTTGATTTATGGTACTAGTCGTAGGAACACTGAGCGTATCCCATGACACGCCGTCTTTGGAAACCCACATCAAGGAGTACCCTTCGTTTGTACCGGAGGCATTAAAAGTCAACTCGCTGGTTGCCATGAATACATGACCGTTCGAAGCCAGGGAAGTGACCAACCTTGCAGGCAAATAGTTGTCTTTAGCGCCAAGGTCGTCCCCTTTTTTCCAATTGACTCCATCCGTTGACGTGTACGCCTGCGTTCCGACAAAGTCGACGAACTTGCCGTTTCCTGCCGCGACCGCGTGCCCCTTGCCGATATGATTCGTTTTTGTCCATGTAACGCCATTATCTTTTGACACTTCATAGGCAACATCTTTTTGGAAAATATCAGAGAATTCTCCGGTCTTAAACGGGACGCCCAATAAAATGTTCCCGTTCTTGACCACCTTCTGATGTCGAACGCCTTCACCGAATAATTTGCGCTGCAATTGTACGGGAACCTCGGAAGTATCGTCATAGACTTTCCAGACGCCCTCTTGCTCCGATATTTTTACCGTTTGCTGCTTTATAAACGAGAAGAATTGGGACTTGTAAGTAGAGAGGAACACGCCGTTATTGCCCACAACTTTCTCATGGATATTCCCGGCCGTTCCTTGCAAAGGCTGAGATCTTGACCACACCTTCCCGTCCGCGGATTCGAGCAACGTGTTGTTCCAGCCCGATGCAACGTACCGACCATTGCTAGACGCGATGCTGAGCAGATCAGCAGACATTGGCTCCTTGAGCGCCATCCAGTTTTTCAAATTTGTCGACGAAAGAATATAACCGTAATCTCCGATGCCGATCGTCTGTTTGCCGTCCCAATACAGCTTGTTCAGAACCGCGCTGCGGCCTGCCGATCCGTCTTCCGCAGAGTTGTAATACCCATACTCCTGCACAGACGCATTTCCGGCAAAGTCGAATCCTATAATCGTACCTCGTTTGTTATCGGCCGCGATAAATCGGGAGCCGTCCCAAATGACGGAGTTAAGCGATACGACTTTCGGTTGGTTGAATTTATATTCCGTCCATTTGACGGCATCAGGAGAGGAATAAATGTACGTACGGTCACTCGATTTCTCCAGCGTCGTATTCGGCAGCCCCGTCACAGCCACGAAAGCTTTGCCGTTATATGCAATATCCCTAATTGAACTTTTCGTAAAATTAAATGCTACCTCTTTCCAGCTTTTAAAATCCTTCGTAATAGACACGCTCTTATACTCAAAATCTTCCCCTACCGTACTCCATCCCGTAAAAACGTAATATTGCTTGCCGTTCCACAGCAGCTTATGGCGATCTCCCGAACCTTTGGAAATAAGGGGAGCCTGCTTCCATGCAAGGCCATCCGACGATGTGAGAATGATGCCTTTGGATCTCCCTGAGTAGCTCTTCACGCGGGCTTTCTTCACTTGGCTGCTCACGATCCCGACCGCGACATAACGGCTGCCGTCCCAGACGACATCCTCCAGAATCAAATCGTTTTGCGTTAAACGCTTGGACCAATTCGCTTCGAAACCCGATCTATCCGACTTCGGCACGATGTCCCCTAGCGTATAGTTGACGGCGACCGAAGACGTGCGCCAATTCGTCCCATCGCTTGAGATCAGCAACGCCCCTCTGCTGCCAACTGCAATAAAACTGTTGCCGTTCGTGGCAACGGAGAAAAGATCGGCTACCACAGACGTAGGAACGCTTGCGCGACTCCAGTCCGTTCCGTTCGGAGAAGCCATAATAGAGGAGTCGTTACCGACAGCTACATAGACACCGGATTGATTACGGATAATGTCTCTTAAATGAGCAGAATGTACGTCATTCGCAAACTCCCATTTGATAGCTACATTTGATTTTGCAGTCACTGACAGAGGTAACGCGAAGAAGCTTACGCATATGGCCAGTACGAAAATACGATGAAGCGAAACAACTTTCAATTTCTTCATTCCCCTTTATGCTTGTGAAAAAAGCCAGCCCAAAGTGGCTGGCTTCTTCGCGTACTATTGCCCAAGCGCTCAGAGCCCAAACGGATCTTCCTCGCGCTTGCGATACTCTTCCTTCAATACGGTGTACATCTCGGCGGCGTCTTCCTTGCGGCTCGAATCGGTCAACCGTTCGATGCGAACGGTGAGCGTACGCTGGCCGAACTGAACGTCGAGCTCGTCTCCAACTTTGACGGTCGCGCTCGGTTTGGCCTCCTTGCCATTGAGAAGGACGCGCCCTTGATCGGACACGTCCTTCGCAACGGTGCGCCGCTTGATCAGCCGCGACACCTTTAGAAACTTATCAAGACGCATTGATTACTTTACAGCGTCTTTCAGTTTGTTGCCTGCTTTGAAAGCAGGAACTTTGGAAGCTGGGATTTCGATCGAGTTACCCGTTTGCGGGTTGCGGCCTACACGGCCGGAACGGCTGCGCGTTTCGAACGTGCCGAAGCCGATCAGTTGGACTTTGTCGCCGCCAGCGAGAGCATCGGTTACTTCGCCGAGGAAGCTGTTCAATACGGACTCTACGTCTTTTTTCGTCAAACCGCTTTTTTCCGAAATGTTGTTGATCAGATCTGTTTTGTTCATGGTAGGGGAATTCCTCCTATGGATTGTCTCTTATTCGTCCCGCGAGCCTTAGAGCCGCTTGGAACGTGGCTTGTTTTACAGCACGATGGATACTATTCTGCTCCTTGTTAAAAAAATCCTGCCGAATTTCAAAAAAATTTCGCGAAATAGGTAGAAAGTATGGGAAAATCGGCGGTATTTTAGGTTTTTTTAAGGAGAATCGTGCAGTTTGGCCTCCTGCCACCAAGCTTCCATCTCTATTAAATCAGTTTGCTCAAAAGATTTGCCTCGTATACGCAGTTGATTTTCGATATAGCGAAACCGCTCCGCAAACTTCCGATTCGTGCCCGCAAGCGCCTCCTCAGGATCGGCTTTCAGGAAACGGGACGCGTTAACGACGGCGAAAAGCAGGTCCCCGAGCTCATCCTTCTGACGTTCCGGAGATTCGTTCCGGGCCGCCTCCCGAAGCTCTTGCAGCTCTTCTTCGATTTTGTCGAACACGCCGGACAGATCGGGCCAGTCGAAGCCGACGCCGGACGCCTTTTTCTGGATTTTGTGCGCACGCGGCAGGGCAGGTAGGTCCTTAGGCAAACCGTCGAGGATCGAAAGACGCTCGGCTTGTCCTTTGCGTTTCTTCTCTTCGGCTTTCATCTGCTCCCAATTCGCCAGCGCTTCCTCGGCGTCTTGCGCGTTCTCGCCCCCGAACACGTGCGGATGACGGAAAATAAGCTTATCGTTCAGCTCGGCCAGCACATCGTATACGTCAAACGCGCCAGTCTCTTCTTCCATCTGGCTGTGCAGCAGCACCTGAAGGATGACATCGCCGAACTCTTCCTTCATACCGTCCGGATCATCCAGATCGATCGCTTCGATCGCCTCATACGTCTCCTCGATAAAATTACGCCGGATCGACAGATGCGTCTGTTCGCGGTCCCACGGACAGCCGTTCGGACTGCGAAGAATTTGCACGATTTCATGCAGCCGCTCGAACGAGCCGCGGCGCAGCTGGCTGTCTTCGCTCGCCGGGACGTAGACTAGCATCAGGTTGCCGTAGGACTCGAGGCGGTCTAGCTCATGCAGGGGAATTCGTTGAATATTTTCCTCGTTTGGCACGCCGAGAGCTTGGCCAACGACGATTTCATGGTCGTCCGGATAGACACCCATCAGCGTCAATTTCACTTCCGATGCGGTAAAGACGTCGTACACTTGGCCGATTACCGTGTGCAGGCGAGGGCGCAGATGCTCACGGGATAAGCTAGCCGCATCGAGCAGTTGGAAGCCTTCGATCGGATCGAAACCAAGTCGCGTGAACGCCTGGTCAAGGAAGCTCTCTCCGCCGAGAATCGTCAAAGCGACATTCTCTGAAGGCGCCCGTTCGCGCAGCAGTTGCACGGCACGCTCGGCAACCATCGGATGTCCGGGAACGGCATAGATCGTTTGTTCGCCGGGATGCTCTGCGGCGATTTGAAGGAGCTCGTCCGCGATTGCCTCGTACACGGCCTCGAAGGATTCGTTGCTCTCGTAGATGCGGTCGAACGACTCGAAGACGATGCCGCGAGCGGCAAGGTCGGCGATGGCCGGATGATCGGAAGTGCGGGCGAAACGTCTGCCGGCTTTCTCTAACGTTTTCAAGATGCCGAGAGTAAGCTGGTCTTCGCCGCCGGAGCCGAGGCCGACGATCGTAATGGAAGGCGAATCGCTGGATGCGGTGCTGCGATTGGTGTTATCTTTGGTGGAATTCATGGTAGAAGCTCAGTCCTTTCTGGGTAAGCTGGGTTAGGTAAAATCCGCTTGGGCGGGAGTTAATATGTTTTGCGCGTGCGTAACTCTGAGCCATTGGCGTTACTGGGCGGGAGTTAGTGCTTCTTTTTCGAGTAACCGCCTGCTGATAGCTCCGTCCGAGCGAGAGTTGTTCGATTTTTTCGAGCAACTGCCCCACCTGAGCCCCGTCCGAGGGAGAGCTGCTCGATTTTTTCGAGCAACTGCCCCACCCGAGCTCCGTCCGAGGGAGAGCTGCTCGATTTTTTCGAGCAACTGCCCCACCCGAGCTCCGTCCGAGCGAGAGTTGTTCGATTTTTTCGAGCAACTGCCCCACCTGAGCCCTGTCCGAGCGAGAGTTGTTCGATTTTTTCGAGCAACTGCCCCACCCGAGCCCCGTCCGAGGGAGAATTGTTCGATTTTTTCGAGCAACTGCCTGCTGATAGCTCCGTCCGAGCGAGAATTGTTCGATTGTTTCGAGCAACTGCCCCACCCGAGCCCCGTCCGAGAGCGAGTTGCTCTCTGCGTGCGTAACTCCGACCCATCGGCGCCGCTACTTGGGCGGGAGTTAGTGCGTCTGCATGAGTTACTTTGAGCCAATGGCGCTGAGAGAGTTAGTCGGTCCCTTCCGCTTCAGCCGCTGCTTTGCTTTTCCGCTGAGGCAAGGTCGGAATGCGGAGCAGCAGCGCATCCAGGCGGCTGCCGGAGGCGAAGCCCGGCAGCTCGCGCCATTGCTGCGGCCGCGCGGCGCCGAAGGCGACGAGCGCCGCGGCGAAGACGGCGGCGCCGACCGCGACGCCCGGCAGGGCGACGAGCAGCGCCGCCACGCGCGCGGGCAGGGCGGCGGTAGCCGCACCCAGCAATAGCGCGACTAGCGCGGCCGCGGCCGCCATCGCGGCCAGCGCAGCGCCAGAGCGCCATGCGAGCGAAGCGCGCGGGGCGGGCAGTTGGACGCGCTGACGCAAGCTCAGCGCGTTCAGCAGCGCAGCTGCAGCGTAGGCGGCCGCCATTGCGGCGGCGGCGCCGATAATGCCGTGCGCCGGCACGAGCGCGGCGTTAAGCGTCAACTTGAGCAGCGCAGCTGCGGCTAAGTTGACTGCGGGCGATCGCAGATCGCCCAAGCCCTGCAGCAGCGCGGCGCTTACCGCTTGCAGCGTGCCTCCGGCTGCGGCCAAGGCAATAAGTGCCATCGCCGCCGTGCCGCTGCGGTCGGCGAACAGCGCTTCGTTGATCGGCGCGGCGAGAATCGCCAGGCCGACCGCTGCCGCGCAGCCAAACCACCAAGCGGACCGCAGCGAGAAAGCCGCGCGCGAGACAAGCTCGCCCGTCATGCCACGCGCTCGCGCCGCTGTAAACGCGGGCACAAGCGCCCCCGCCGCACCCGCTGCCGCCATGACGACAAGCTGCAACAAGGCGACGCCGCGGTTGTATACGCCGAATTGCGCCATCGACCATACGGCCGTCGCCCCTTCGCTCTGCAACAAACGCGGAATCGAGAACGCGTCGATCAACCCGATCAGCGGTGCCGTAATCGATGCGGCGGCAACCGGCACGGCCACCTTCGCGATACGTTTGACGAGATCGACCCGGCTTTCCGGCAGTGTCACGATTCGAGGGGCGGATTTGCCGCCCCCGGCTCCCGTCCCCTTGCTGCCGTTGCCTGCCGCCAGCGTCCCAACGGCCTTTCCTCTTGCCTCAGTCCCCGCTTCTCCCCCTTCGCCGCCTGCCGCGAAGCTTTTCTTCGCGCCAACGCCGCGAATCACGATCGGCTTGCTTCCCGAGAACCAGCCGCCCGTCGTCCATACCATAACGACCAAGCCTGCTATCGCACCGGTAGCCAAGCCGCCGTGCACGGCGGCTGCCGTCGCCGGCGCGGACCATCCCGCACCTACCGCCACGAACAGCGCCACCAGCATGAATGTCACGCGGGCAGTCTGCTCGGCAAGCTGAGAGACGGCAGGACGCAGCATCCGCATGCGTCCTTGCTCATACCCTCTCAACACCGCTGTCGCAGGAGCGAAAAGCAACGCAAGCGACGACATTCGAATCGCCGGCGCCGCATCGTCCAGCTTCATCCAACTCGCCAAGACGTCCGCCCCCAGCCATAGCAAGGCAAACATAACAAGCCCGCTCGCGCCCAGCAGCCCGAGCGCCCAGCGCAATATGCGCTGCGCGCCCTCCTCGTCTCCGCGAGCCGTCCGGTCCGCAACAAGCGCGCTCACTGCAACCGGGACGCCGGCGGCGGCAAGCGTCATCCACATGATAGCCAGTGCATATACCGCGCTATACAGGCCGAATACTTCATCCCCGGCGACATTTTGCAAAGGGATCTTCTGCAGCGTACCGATCACCTTCGACAACAGCGCCGCCCCTCCGAGAAGAGCCGCTCCTTGCCAAAGCGCTTTTTTGCCCGAATGCATCGGATCGACTTCGATTTTCATCACCGCACACGTCCCCATTCCTCGCGCTTGCGTCGCCTACTCCGCTTCCTTGTTCTCCGCTGCACAGTTCGTGACTCGATTATAATCCAAAGCGCCCCGCTGCAAAAGCAAACAAACGCAAAGCGACCGAACCGCACGGAGTCTACGCTCTCATACGGCCAGCCGCTTTGCGCTGTCCTATAGCTATTGTTATCGCCACTTAGCCCTTCGTCTCGTCCCCTGTTCCCGCTATTCTTTCATAAAGGAAATCGACGACGTGCCGCACTTCCATCCGATTGCCGACCCCATGCTGCTCCACTCCGAGTTTCATTTGCAACAAACATCCGGGATTGCTAGTGAGCAAATAGTTCGCTTGAGTCCGGTTCGCATGTTCCATCTTATGTTCGAGAATCTGCCCGGCCATCTCCGGCTGCGTCACGTTATAAATCCCTGCCGAACCGCAGCAGCGGTCCGCTTCCTTCATCTCGACAAAGCGCGCATTGGAGACGCTTCGCATCAGTTGCCTTGGAGCATCCGAGCTTCTCATGACATTGCGAAGATGGCAAGAATCTTGATACGTGATCGTGACAGGCTCATCGTTGCGCCCGCTCTCTTCGGCAAACTTCGGCAGCCTCCCCCGCTCGACAAGCAGTTTACTGACGTCGATGACGCTGGAAGCGAACGATTTGGCTTGTTCGCTGTATTGCTCATCCTCGTGCAGAAGATGGTCGTATTCGATTAGCAGAGCGCCGCAGCCGCCCGCGTTCGAGACGACATATTCTACGCCCGCTTCCTTGAACGCTCGCACGTTCACGCGAGCGAGTTCCCGCGCCTGCTCCATCTCCCCGCTATGTGCATGGAGGGCTCCGCAGCACACCTGCGTCTCAGGAATAACGACTTCAAATCCTGCTTCCGACAGCAGCTTCACCGTATTCACATTCGTATCGGCGAACATTACGTCCATGATGCAGCCGCGGAACAGCGCCACGCGTGCAATTTTCTCTCCCTTGGCCGGGTATACCGTCCCAAGGCGCTCCACGACGCCTTGACCGCTGGCATCCGGCAATATTTTTTCCATATCCCGAATATGCTTCGGAAACAGATTCATGATGCCCGTTCCTCTAGCGACCGATCGCAAGCCGGATTTGCGGTAGAAGGCAAGCGATTTGCCGATCCATTTCAAGCGCCCCCGCTTCGGAAACACGCCTTTGAACAGCACGTTGCGCAATCCTTTTACGGCCATGCCGTGACTCGCGTGATTTTCTATCGCATCCCGAGTCTGTTCGATCAATCCGCCATATTTGACGTCGGCCGGGCACGCAGGTTCACAAGCTCGGCACCCTAAGCAATGATCCATTTGATCCGTGAAAGCCGCGTCGGGCTCCATCACGCCGTCGACGACCGCTTTCATCAGCGCAATTCTTCCCCGAGGCGATTCCGGCTCCAGCCCCGTTTCGCGGAAAGTCGGGCAAGCCGGGAGACAAAAGCCGCACCGCATGCAATTCGTCAGCTGATCGTAATCCAACTTCTCCAGCATCGTACGCGCCAATGGATTGGCGTGGTCAATATCGGGTTTCCCGCAGGCGGGCGCGTTCGTCATCTCTTTAGCCATGGTCGATCACCACCCGTTTACGTGTTTCCTTGGCGAACATTTTGCCGGGATTCAGAAGGTTATGGGGATCGAAAGCGACCTTGATGCTCTTCATGACCTCAATGCCGGCTTTGCCGATCTTCCATTCCAAAAATGGCGCCTTCACCAGTCCGACCCCGTGCTCGCCGGTAATCGTACCTCCAAGCTCGATGGCAGCTTCGAATATTTCTTCGAACGCCATTTCCACGCGGTGGACTTCCTCTTTGTCCCTTGCGTCCGTCGTCGCTGTCGGATGCAAGTTGCCGTCCCCTGCGTGACCAAACGTCGCGATCGTCACTCCGTGCTTGAGCGCGATCTCGTTAATTCTCAGAACCATATCGGCGATTCGCGATCTCGGGACTGTCGCATCTTCAAGAATCGTCGTTGGACGAAGTCGGGCCAGCGCCGTAAAAGCACTGCGTCGCGCGGTCAGCAATTTCTCAGCCTGTTCTCTCGTTTCCGCAACTTCAACTCTGTCTGCTTGCTCGAGCTCGCATATTTCCCGTATGCGGGCAATATCGCGTTCGACCGTCGCAGGGTCTCCATCCTGCTCGATGAGGAGCACAGCCTCCATATCTCGCGGCAAACCCAGCTTCGCGAAATCATCAACGACGCGAATGGTCGGGTTATCCATAAATTCGAGCGTTGCCGGAATGATCTTCGCCTCGATAATTTTGGATACCGTCCGCGCGGCGCAGTAGAGATCCTTGTACATGGCAAGCATCGTCTTCTTCGTCGCAGGCGGCGGAATGAGCTTCAGCGTCGCTTCCGTAATAATCGCGAGCGTGCCCTCTGAGCCGACGAGAAGCTTCGTCAAATCGTATCCGGCGACGTCCTTCATCAGTTTGCCGCCGGTGCGGATGATTTCTCCGTTCGCCAGCACCGCCTCAAGCCCGATGACGTAATCTTTCGTTGTGCCGTATTTCAAACCCCGCAGCCCGCCCGAGCATTCCGCGATGTTCCCGCCGATCGTGGATATTCTCATGCTGCTTGGATCGGGTGGGTAGAAAAGACCTTGCGCTTCAATCTGCGCAATGAACTCGGCCGTAATCATTCCCGGCTGCACCGTCGCGGTCAGATTGTCCATATCGATCTCAAGGAGCCGGTTCATCCGGTGCATGACCATGACAACGCCGCCTTGAACGGGAACGGTCCCCCCGCACAAGTTCGAGCCTGAACCTCGCGAGACGACGGGAACCCGATGCTCCGCCAACACCTTCATAATCTCCGACACTTGCGTCGTGTTTTCGGGATAAATAACACCGTCAGGCAAACTTTGAAGCATTGGCGTGCCGTCATAAGAATGGGCGACCAAAGCTTCCTTGTCGTCTCTATAGTAGCGATCGCCAACGATGCTGCGCAGTCGTTCGGTCAAGGTTTGATTTAACATCGGTTTTGTTGCCTCCTCTAACTCATCATGTCATCAGATGACTTTGAGAAAAATTATATGCTATACTGAGTTCTATGTACAGATCGAATTTGTAGAAGAGCCGTATTTTCCCGGGGGGCGATGACTTAATGAAGATCGAGACGATGAAGGGCCGCGAGCTCGTGGCCGACCATCTGCTGCAGCAAATCAAAAACGGTGAACGCAGCCCCGGCGAGAGGCTTCCTTCGGTCGTCGAGCTGGCCGAGTCGTACGGGGTCGGACGATCCACGATACGCGAAGCCGTCAGCGCGTTGAAAGCGATGGGCTGGCTTGACGTCCGCCATGGCGGCGGTACATTCGTTAGCAAGTCATTGCCGAACGAATCGAAGAATGCCGTGGATCAACTGTTCCGAGACGCCAATTCCTTGATCGAGTTGCTTGAAGTCCGCAAGGCGTTGGAAGTCGGAGCGGCATCGCTTGCCGCCAAGCGTAGGAGCGATGAACATCTTCGGTCATTGCAGCAATTGCTCATTGTGATGGAACAAAGCTTGGCCGACAACAACACAGCCGAAGGCGAACGCGCCGATGTCAGTTTCCATCGAACGCTTGTCGAAGCATCCGGCAACTCGCTCTTTATCCAGCTCATGGAGTCGTTGTCAGATCGGTTCGCCTCCACGATCCGACAGACGCGCGAGTTATGGTTTTACCGGGAAAACGCGACCGCCGCGAGACTGCTGCAGGAGCATCAGAGCTTGTATGAAGCCATTAAGCGACAAGACGCCCAACTTGCCGCATCTTTGATCGGTGACCACGTCGAGAAAGTGATCTCCGTTCTGCGAACGGCTTTGAAATAAACGTATCGCAATGGCCTCATACAAAAAAACCCGGGCTACGCACCTCGCGATGCATCCGTAGTCCGGGTCCTCCCACCAGCTCCGTTGCCGGCTTGTTACTGCTCCATCTGCTTCGCAAGGAAGCCTGCAGCCGTCTCGACCATCTTGCTCTCCATCTCGCCCATGCTCGCCTGATCTTCCTTGCTAAGCAACACAACCGTGCCGATTGGATCCCCGCCGGCTACAATCGGTGCGACGACGAATGCGCCGATCGTCTCGTTCCCATCCCTTAGTACCTCATAGTTGCCTGTTCCGGACTCCAACACGATTTTACGATTGTCCATACAGCTTTCCAGGACGCTGCCGATTGCCTTGTCGAGGTATTCCTTCTTCGAAGCGCCAGCCACTGCGATAAAGGTGTCGCGGTCAGAAATCATGGCGATGTGTCCCGTGCTCTCAGAAAGGGATTCCGCGTATTCTTTGGCGAAATCGCCCAACTCGCCGATGGGGGAATACTTCTTGAGAATAACTTCGCCGTCGCGATCAACGAAAATTTCAAGCGGATCGCCTTCCCGAATGCGGAGCGTGCGGCGAATTTCCTTTGGAATGACGACCCTGCCGAGGTCGTCGATGCGGCGTACAATTCCGGTTGCTTTCATGCTCATGTTGCCCCACTTTCATTGGTGTATTCGCACTGCGGCCGCCGGTTTCCAATGAATTGCCGGCCTTTATGACGAACGTTAGTACAATCGGAAAAAGGTGACATTGAACCGTAAATGTAGTATTCAACCTCTCCCATTTTCTTATGCGCTTTCCCGCCACTGGAGAAACGCACCAATTGCAATCGCAATTTGAAGTTTTGTTCTTTATTTCGAATTCCCAGCTTAAAGACTTCTCGTGTTGTTGCAAACGGGAGACTGCTTAAATTCTGGAAATCTGCTGCTTAGGCAGTTGAAATACGGCCGGGGAAATGTTAGATTAGTGTTATCGTGCAGTTCGTTATAAAGAACAAATGAATAGATCTTTTGATGAGGTGCCATACAATGATGAATCATATTTCCGAACAGCTTTTACCGACCGATCGTTTTGAACAATGTGAAGGCAATATCGTCAGCGACATGGCCGGGGAGAAAGTTATGCTAAGTGTAGAGAAAGGCAAGTATTATAACTTGGGGGAAGTCGGGGGGCGTATCTGGGAGTTGCTGAGCCCGCCAAGCACTGTAGCACAAGTCGTTGACAGACTGCTCGAGGAATACGAAGTTTCACGAGAAACCTGCCTGGCCCAAGTCAATGCCTTCCTCGATCACTTATACGCAGAAGGCTTGATCCAGCGCTCGCAGCCAGAATGAGCGCCTTTCGCAAATTAGTCATATCGGCCAAGCTCAACCGCCGAACAATGCTTCTTTTTACGGAAGCTTATTTACTGCTCGGGTGGGCCAGAATACAAGTAATATTTCCTTTCTCCAGACTTGCGAGACGCCTTGGAACGCCATCGGAGGAAACATCGGAAGCTTTCGTTCCGAGTGATTCGGCAACAGTTAAACATATTCGGAGCGCAGTTAACCTAATGAGCCGTTACACCCCATGGGATAGCAAATGTCTCGTACGCGCCGTCGCGGGACAGGTCATGCTGAATCGGCGATGCATCGAGAGCACATTATACCTTGGCACGGCCAAAGACGAGCAGGGTCGTCTCATCGCTCATGCATGGCTTCGCAGCGGACCACTCTTCATCACGGGAGACGATCTCATGCATGACTTTACGGTTGTCCAATCGTTCGCGAAATTCATCATAAAGTAAGGAATTTGTCTTCTACTGGCGGTCAAGGTTGCGGTCTTGTGTTTCGTTTCGTATCATTATAATATATCGCAATCAAATTCCAGGAGAAATTTTCTTCTGTCAATAAGATAACCTGGTGCTGAACAATATCAACAAGAGGAGGGATTCTGTTGATCGGTGAACGAATTCAGATGCTCCGCAAAAAGAAAAACCTCTCCTTGACAGAACTGTCGGAGAAGGCCTCGGTCGCTAAATCATACTTAAGTTCTATTGAACGGGGAATACAAATGAACCCCTCGATTCAATTTCTCGAGAAAGTCGGTGCCGTACTCGGTATAACCGTAGAGGAATTTCTTCAATCGGATAACGCGAACGCCAATTCGAAGAATCCCCTGGACAATGAGTGGGCTGACTTGGTGAAAGAAGCGATGAACTCTGGCGTCAGCAAAGAGCAGTTCAGGGAATTCCTTGAATTTAGCAGATGGAAAAATCAGCAACGGGACTCCTGACGTTCCCGTCATCCAACGGCGGAACCGGCCGCCGTTTGCCACTTGACTAGCTCCGTGGTTTGAAGCATGGCAAGACTGAGTCGAATATCTTCGATCGTCATCCCCATACTACGAGCTTCCAGAATCAATTTTGCCCATTCGGCGTCCAACAGCGTGTGATCGGTCTTGGATGATTTTGCCGTGCCCTTTAACACTTCCATCTCAAAATTCCCTCCGATGATTAGTCGGCCGGTTGCACCACTGACTCCATGCGTTTAAGGTGCCCAGATAAAAACGCATTTCTCAGTCTCCTGATTTTGTTGTTACAAGTCATATTATATATGAGCTTGTCGGATTAGTGTTGTCGAATTTTGGATGTTAAAGACCTATTTTTTGGACGAATTTTGTCGAATGGGATATTTTTTCAAACTTTTTTCATTTTTTATAACCTTCCGGATTGCTCCTTTGCCATCTCCATGCGTCTTCGCACATCTCTTCCAATCCCCTCGTTGCATGCCAACCTAACTCATTGTTTGCCTTCGAAGCATCCGCGTAACTGACTGCAATATCCCCAGGACGACGGTCCATAATCGCATAAGGAATCGTTTGACCAGACGCTTGCTCGAAAGCCGCAATCATCTCAAGCACACTGTACCCGCGACCTGTTCCCAAGTTATATACGTTAGAGCCCTTAACCGTCATAATATGCGCCAGTGCCCGAACATGTCCATTCGCCAGGTCGGAGACATGAATATAGTCGCGGACGCCCGTTCCATCCTTCGTCGGATAGTCGTTGCCGAACACGCCAACTTGCTCCAGTCGTCCGACTGCCACTTGCGAAATATAGGGCAGAAGATTGTTCGGAATACCGTTCGGATTTTCGCCCATTCGGCCGCTTTTATGTGCCCCGACGGGGTTAAAATATCGTAAAATCGCAATCGACCATTCCGGATCGGCAGCTGCCACGTCCTGCAACATCTCTTCAATCATTTGCTTTGTTCTGCCATACGGATTCATAGCTCCAAGCTGTGCGGATTCCGCGACCGGCATGCGGTCTGTCGTCCCGTACACAGTTGCAGATGAACTGAACACCAACCTGCGTACTCTATACTTTTGCATCGTCTCGCACAGAATCAGCGTACTAGTGATATTCGTGCGGTAATACCGTAACGGCTGTGCCACCGACTCCCCGACCGCCTTCAAACCGGCGAAATGGATGACGGCCTCAATCTGATGCCGCGAGAATACGTCGCTAAGCGCCTTTTCACTTAGTAAATCCAACTCGTATACCGGAAAATCCTTGCCTGCAATGTCCCGTACTCGCTCAAGCGCCTCAGGCTGACTGTTGACAAAATTGTCGACAACAACGATATCGTAGCCTGCCTGGAGCAACTCCACGCACGTATGGGTGCCAATATAACCCGCTCCCCCAGCAATCAGAATCGCCATAAGATTACACCTCCGCTTGTTTGTTAGACTTAATTCTCGAGATTAGCTTACCGGATAATAACCGTGCGAGACCTCTCAGGTAGGCGAACTCATCCGTTTTCCAGAAAACGATTAAGTACAGTGCCATAACGGAAACACTCGCTATTGAAGATTTGGCAATGATCGCCGTCACTCCATCTCCATGAACGAGACCGGCCAGGTGTTTCGCCGCATAGAATGTGCCGAAACCGATCACGATGTAAGCCGCATAGATCCGATAATGGAACAATACCGGCCTAAGAAACACCTTCTTATATACCAAATAAGGTGTTGTCCAGAATGGGAGCACAAGCGCGCTGACGAAAGAACCGATGAACACACCCGCAATTCCAATCCGCTGCACGAGCGCGATCGAGACGAGAAGGCTAACAGCCGCTTGAACCAACGGCACGAACCGATCTTCGTGGAAAATACCTGCCGTCGTTTTGACCGTAGAGATGGAGTTCCTCATCCCCCTTTCGACGAACAGGAGCAACAGAAGAATCAGCACGCTGTTGCTCATCAAATACGAGGAGCCGATCCACAGCGTAATGAACGGACCGATGACAATATAAAGTACGATAGCGAACAGCGAGTATAGCCAGAAGCTGAGCAGCAGCATGACCTTGTAGACGCTGTAAATTTTATCTTCCTTCTCCATCGTGACCAGATTCCCGACACTGTGGTACATGTTATTGAATACTTGGTAGATAAACGTTCTGCCGATTTCGATAAGCATCTTATAATTCGAATACAATCCTACCGCAGCCACGCTGACGTAAGTCGAGATAAGAATATTTTCCGTCCCGAGTACGAGATAGCTGCCGACATTCTGCAGAATAATTGCTTTTACATTCTTGACGATTCCAACTTTCGTCGGCTGATCGAGCTTAGCCTTGACTTTATCTTTCAGATAGGGATATTTCCGATTGGCAATGACATTTAATGTTGCGGCCGTGCCCACTGTAAACAGGCTGTCGATTATGAGGAACAGGATGTAGTCTTGCGTGTAGTACAAAATGCCGATCTTCAGCAAGGAAGAAACGATGGACGATACGGAGAACGTCAGTGTAACGATATAGCCCTTCTGATTGACGTTAAGGAAGGCGTTTTTGTATGAGAAAAAGTACGGAGAAACGGTGTTTAATAGAAAAATGAGATAAATACCTGTCAAATTCGGTACGTCGGTGTTCTTAACAAACTCGTGCAGAAACGGTAGAAGTGCAAGCCCGAGCAGCGCGACAATCGCGGCGATAACGAGGTAGGCATTCCGGTACAGGCGCATGAGCTTGTTGATCTTATCTCGATCGCCTTCGGCCACGGGCTTGTACAAGCTGTACATAATACTCGAGCCGATACCGGCTTCCGCTAGCGACAGCATAGCCAGGATGTTCGTAAACAACCCGTTGACACCCAAATATTCAATGCCCAAACTCTGAATGAACACTGTGCGGGAAATAAAACTTAGCGCCGTAATGACGAGTTGGTTGCCGACACCCGCCGCGATGTTGACAATCGTGTGCTGGATTCTCATGCTTTCTCCCTCGCGCTCGCCGCTTGAAAGAGCCGAATACAGAAGCCTTGGGTGAACGGCAGCGTAGAGAACAACATCGCATATACGCCGATGTCTTTCGTGTCTCCTTGCGAGAAATCGACAGTGCCATTACGCCGCGTTACTGACATGAGGTAACGTATAGCGCGGTCGACAGCGCTTGAAGCCTCTGAAGCGATCTCGGGAATACGCGAAGCTTGCTGCAGAAACCACGCCAATGTCGCCGTTGCAGAAGAATCCGGGCGCGACTCTGCTCGAATGACGGTCCAATGCCAGCAACCAGGGGAACCTTGGCACGCCATCGCAGCCTTCGCGAACCGGACGACTGTCGCTTCGAGCTCCGGCTTCAACTCGTGACTATCCGGAAGCTCGTTCCACGCATCGGCGAGACCGATTGCAAACCATCCTAACCCGCGTCCCCAGCCATACAATCCTAACGGATAGCCCGTGCTAACTTGATAAGCGTGGAACGGAACGTATAACGATTCAGGCATCGCCTGTTTTGCGTATTCCCGGATTTGGCGTACCGCCAGTTCTACACACTCCGGATGATTAAACGTCAAGCCGTATCGAACAAGAAACGGACAAATAAACCCGATCGTGTCGACGTAACGATAGTTGGCCATTCCCTTGCGATACAAAACTGTTCCGTCCGCGCCAATATGCTCGCGAATGAGCGCCCACGTCTCGTCCATCGCAGCTCTGTACGTGTCCGCCGCGTCGGGAAGCTTCAACACTGCGTAAGCGAGGATCGACGCATCCACATACTGCGGCTGATGGAGCCATCGGCCCTGCTCGTCAAATTTGGCGGCGAGAAATGCCTTGATCTCTCTTCTCGTTTCTTCGTCCTTGCCGGGAGAAGAATCGGTCGTCTCTGCCAGCCCAAGAAGCAAAGACGCTTCTTGCCAATGCTGAATGGCACGTTTGGCGTAGTTGCCTCGAAGCATATCGAGTGCAATAAACCGAGTGTTGTCTGTCGCACGGATCGTAGGCGTCCGATTCAGCCAACCTAATCCCCGCTTTGTGACGTCGCTCCCCCAACGTTCTCGGTCAGCATATCTGCCGATATGAATGCGCCCCAGCCACTCACGGGCAATCGGAACTATATCGATTATCACGATTGCCGCCACGAGGAGCAGCACGCATGCCGACGCCACCACGTATACCATGACCGCTCTCCCTTCCCTTGACTAAGACTTGAACAGCTCGTACAGTTTGTTAATTTCCGATTCCGTGCTCAGTTCTTCTTGTGCGAGATTGCCAGCGAATCGAAGGCGCAACGGCTCGTCTCGCAGAAGTCGCTTAATGCCCTCGCCAAGCGATTTAGCGTTCATCTCCACGATTAAGCCGTTCTCTTCGGTGCGAATTTGATCGCCGGCCGTCGTAAATCGGGTGACAACGATTGGCTTGTGTAAAATTTTTGCTTCATCTATCGCGATAGACTTACCTTCGAACCGTGAAGGCTGAACATAAAGATCCGCTTGCCCCACGTAAGGGTATGGATTTTCTTGGACGCCAAGCAACTTGAAACGGTCCTGCAGTTCCAAACGTTCGATCTCTCGCTCCAGATTGTTTCGCTCCTCGCCTTCGCCGATGACATACCACTGAATATCAAGTCCTTCATCTGCAAGAAGTTTACAAGCTTCCAGCGCCATGTCGTAACCTTTCTGTGGATGCAGTCGTCCGACGGTCACAATACGGAAGGCTTTCGAAGTCTCCCACTCGACCGGATTGTCAGCCATCGCTCGAATGACATCGGGAGACACGAGATTATGTATGACCCTAACTTTGTCCTGATAAGCCGGGAACCGATTTCTCAGCACATTGCCGCACTCTTCGGATACAGTAACGAGACTGTCTAGTTTGGCGAAATATGCATCATCCAGCACCGGGTCCATACCTAACTTGTCGTAATCGTTATGTATATAACCGATCTTGATCTTCGCCCGAACCCGATCGACGACGAAACGAACCGGGTTGTTCTCCAGATAACCGATAGCCACGTCGTAGTCCCGCACCAGCTTGGGCAACATCGGCGACAGGTGCCGCCACGCCCGTTGCTCCCGAACTGCCGGCCTTGTTTCCGTCCGGTGGATATAACCGAGTCTTACACGATGTAACGCCAGATGAGGCTTACCCCTCTTCAGTAGTCCGGCAATACCTTTGCCGATCGCTGTATCGAACAACGGATACAAAGGTGGGGCAGGCAATACATTCACTTGGCTCGGTACGCTGCCGAAGAACAGTCCCTCGTGCTTAAACAAAAACAAGTCCACTTCGTACCGGGTATAATCCATCGCCTGCAGTACTGACAACAGCGACTTCTCGGCTCCACCGCTGGTCAAATTGCTCATGACGAACAATACTTTTGTTTTCACCGCTCGTCCCCTATTCCAGCATCTCATACAGCTTGTCGATCTCATCTTCCGTGCCCAGCTTAAGCGTCGACAAACGCTCGCTAAACCGGTCGCGCAGCTTCTCGTCTTGCAGCAGTCGTTCAATGCCATTTGCGACATCTTCGCCGTTCATGTCCATAATAAGCCCCTCGGCTCCATGTTCGATTTGGTCTTGGGCCGTGCTGAAGCGAGTGACAACGATCGGCTTGGCTAATATTTTCGCTTCATCGATGGCGATCGACTTGCCTTCGAATTGAGAGGTTTGCGCGTAAATATCGGCTTGGCGAACATAAGGATAAGGGTTGGCCCTCAGCCCGAGCAGCTTAAACTTTCCTTCAAGTCCCTTCTCCTGGATAAGCCTCGTCAGCTTCTCCCGCTCGTCCCCTTCGCCAATAATGTTCCACTGCACGTTATACCCCCGGTCTATAAGCCGCCGACAAGCATCAATCGCGATGTCGAACGATTTCTGCGGATGGAGACGGCCGATCGAAAGGATGACCTTCTCACCCTCGCTCCGGTCAAAAACGTCTGTGCTCGTCTTATCAGCCAAGCCGCGGATAATTTTGGGAGAGACAATATTGTACATAACATCGACTTTATGGCCATGCTCTGGAAATTGGCGATGCAAAATAGCGGCGCATTCTTCGGACACCGTCACAATTCTATCCAGTTGATCGAAGTAGCTCCGATCAAAAGCTGGGTCCATGCCCATCTTATCGTAGTCGATATGAATCCAACCGACCTTTTTCTGCGCATCGACTTTGTCCACAACTAAGTAAGTAGATGTTTTTTCGAGAAAGCCGATCGCCGCGTCATACTTGCCGGACAGCTCTGGAACCGCTCGGGATAAGTACTTCCAGTTGTATTGTTCTCGGGTCGACGTATTGCCAGAAAAACGATGCCGCAAACTGTAAAGAATCCGACTAAAGGCAAGAGAGAACTGCAGCCGAAGCGCAAGCTGTCCAACCGCTTTGCCGATAGAGTTTGCAAACAAGCGATAAGATTCCGGCACCGGCAATACGCGCACTTCGGGCGGTAAGTATTCCATAAACAGTCCTTCGTGACTGAACAGGAACAAATCTACTTCGTAAGAATCGTATTCGATATGGCTGAGCAAGTTGACAAGGCTTCTCTCCCCTCCGCCCGAGGTCAGGCTGGGGATGACGAATAATAGTTTTTTCTTCATTTCTTCATTAAGCCAACTGGCTGATATACTCCACGGCTTTGTAAGACATCGACTGAATTTTAGGTATCGCTTCCGACAGCTGGGCCCGAATTCCCTCTTCTTCGCGGACCATCTCGTCGAATGCTTGCTTCAGCTTGCTCCCGTTCGATAGCTGATCGATGCCGAGCACCAGCTTCTCTTCTCCGAACAAATCTTTGGCGATGCCTTTCGATTTGACGCTGTAACCTAGCACAAGAGTTGGAATCCGATTGGAGTAGGCGGCGATCGTCGCATGTGTCCTGGCACCGATGAAAAAACGCATTCTCGCGATATAGCCTTTATATTGCACCGCCGTGAGATTGTCCGGCAGCAGAACGACTCTGCCGGTCTGCTTGAATTCCTCGTACAATTGGTTCAAAGTCTCATAGTCGTTATTGCCCGCTTCAATGACATGAGGCGTGAAAGCAATTGTCATATCCGTCGTATCGAGAATGTGCCGAATCAGTTCGCGCACGGCTGCGCGTGAGGCCGGGTTACGTTTGTGGACAAGCGGGCTGAAGTTCAAGCCTACCGTATTGCTTTCCTTCCAGCCATCCGGAAGCGGCAGTTCTTCCTTACTCATTGTAAAAGCCGGATCGGCACACAGCCGAACGTTGTCCAAGCCATGACGGCGAAGCATATCGTACGTCAACGTTTCGCGGGCGAGAATAAGATCGAACAACTTCAAATCCTCCAGCTTGCGTGGCGACATATCTTCTTCTCCGATGGAGCAGCCCCAAAGGACCAGTTTTTTCCCTTGTGCTTTGACCCGTCGATCGATCTCGTACCAACCAGGTTGCTCTCCGTAGCAGTAGTTGTCGCCACCAATCGACAGAAGTACGTCCATATCGTTAATTCTGCTAATAATATTATGGTGAATCCGGCCGAGCGCATAGGATTCGTTCTTGAACAGCTTGATCTGAAACGTCGAAACGAGCCTCTCCCACGAATAAGGAGAGATATGGCGGGTGGAACCGTCATAAATCCCATCCAGCAGCGGAATCATCTGATCCGTCTCCGGACGTCCCGATGCCAGATAGACGCGTGCTTCTCCAATACGCTCCTTCAGAATGGCCGTAGAAGAGCGCACGATAGCCTCGCACCCCCTGTTCAAGCTTCCTCCATGCGCAAACATCATGATTTTCATGCCGATTCTCCCATCTATTTATTTCTAATCCTGCTATACAACGCCAGACCATATAACCCGAAAGTCATTCTGTGCCGTACGAAGACGATCGTCAACTTGTCGAACTTTCCGAGCGAGCGATACTCCGAATCATAGAAAAATCGCATCGATTGCCCGACGTATTCATGTCTGATTGCCCGGCGAACATAGCTGTACCGATTTCGCAAGCTCATTTCCGTTGAAGCCGCGAAATAAACATGAATGATGGAGAGCAACGTGCGGATGAACCGAACCGCTTTCAGCCGGGCAACATCGGTGCTTTCGATACGGCCGACCAAGCTTTCGGGCAACCCGGATTCGTACACCTCGACAGCTCGGCCGAAATAATCTTTCTCTCCGATGCTTCTCGTCGCGCTCCCTGTTCTTTCGCGGTATAAGTAACCGGCCATGTCCAGATAGACCGCGCGTGCCGCCGCGTTATAGAACAACGCGTTGAAGTAACCGTCCTCGCCAAGCGCGACTTTGGCCGGAAACGCAATGCCCTTCCGTCGAATGAGTTCAGCCCTGTACAACTTAGTGCACACTGTATTGAAGTCGTCGCTCTTCAGAAAGTACGGAAGTACCTCGCGAGTGATATAGCGGTCATCCAGCAGTTCATCCATCGGAAACGGATATCTCGTCGTCACCTGGTACGCGCCCATTTCGCTGACAAAATTCGACGCTACGACGTCAGCGCGAAACCTCTCAGCGGCCTCATACAGCCTCTCGTAGAAGTCGAGAGCTATCGTATCGTCTGCATCCACGAATCCAATATACTCTCCCTCCGCCAGGGCCAGTCCGGTGTTGCGCGCCATGCTCACCCCCTGATTGGTCTGATGGACGATCCGCATTCGGGCGTCCGTTTGTCCAAGCTCATCCAGGATGGTGCCGCTTCGGTCCGTGGAACCGTCGTTGACGAATATAAATTCACAATCGTGGAATGTTTGATCTAGCAGAGAAGCCACGCAATCAGCCAAGTATGAGCCGGCGTTATACACAGGAACGATAACACTAATCTTGCACCTCGCCCCTATTCGGTTTGCCGGCAACAATTCGTTCTTCATTGCCGGCCTCCTACCATCTTCCGCCAGCTCCAAATAAAGGGACGAAGCGGAAAATACAATAAGTGAAGTGACTTAGGTAACGGCAACGTCTCCGCATCTTCCGGATAAGGATATAGAAAACTCAGCACGAAAATCGTTTTTTGCCTCCATGTCATTAAGGAAAACAAATGACGCTTATGGTAGCGATCAACGTCTTCGGGCAGCGGCTGCGTATGCAGGTTAACGATCCTCTTCAAGTAATACATCGCTTCATAAGCCAACTTACGCGACTTGGGTGCGTCGGCAAGCTCGCGAAGCTCTCTGCTGACGGGTACTTCGAATAATGACGAAGCAAGGGCAATGGCTTGTCCTCCGATGCTGACATAGTCGTGCTTGTGCAGCAGCATAAGCAGCGACGGAGCGTCGATCGGCTGAAGCAGCCATTGCCGAATGTCTAACAGCCATCTCAATCGCGACCAACCGTGCCGCGCCCCATGGGATACAAGAAACATAAACAGATCTTCCCTACCCAGATAGCGGACATCTCTGCTGCCCATCGTCCGGACACGGCTATGATGCCAAAGTCGTTCGAAGCCCGGTTCACCCGACGGCGAAGGATTTAGCCTCCAATGCAATTCGACCTTGATTCCCTTCTGGTCATGGTAAAAAGTCGTATGATGATGCCGCCACTTCCAATCGTTCAGCACTGTGTGAATATATTCGTCCTTGACGTATCCGAGCGACGTCAACGTCATTTCTGCTTCGGTCAACTTTGTCAAAGGAATCAACATATCGATGTCGCTGGAAGTGCGTAGCGACAGGTCTCCGTACAGATCTAAAGCGAGTAAAGGGCCTTTCAAAAAAATCGAGCGAATACCTTTATCCGCCAAACTTTTGTCAATCGTCGCTATCTCGCCGCAGTGCTGGAGCATCAGAAACGTGTTCTTCCGAAAGTCGCTCTCGAAACTACCGACTACGAACGGCGGAATTCTGCTGTCCTCGGCCTTCTTTAACTTGGCGTATAAATAAGGATGAACCCGATGGTGCCTCGCCAGTTCGACGAATGCATGCCAATCCGCTCCAGCCAACAGCTCGTCCGGCAAATCGCGCACGTCCTTGCTGTTTTCGGCCCGGACGAGAGCGAGCAGCAGCTTCATATCGGATGAGAGCTCTTCGGCGACGAGAGATATCGGATAGCTCATGAACGTTCTCCTTCGTCGAATGCTTAACGAACAACCACACAGGAATTTGTTCTTTTTAACGAACAGTTACAGCGTACCATTCAGGCAGGAAAGTTGTCAATTCTTTGCGCTTGGCGGCTTAGAAGCCCGGCGAAGACCCCATCCCGTTCTCTGGCCAACTGATCGAATTGCCCTGTCTGGACGATCGATCCATGATCAAGCACGATAACTTGATCCGCGTTGCGAATCGTGGACAAACGATGGGCGACGACAATCATCGTCATCGTTCCTTTCAACCGTTCCAATACGGCTTGAATACTTGCCTCATTCTCCGCATCGAGCGCACTTGTGGCCTCGTCCAACACGAGTATCGAAGGCTTGCGTAACAGCGTTCTCGCCAGCACGAGACGCTGCCGTTCTCCTCCCGACAACCGAATGCCACGATCACCGATCACTGTATCGAGCCCTTGCGGCAGCCGCTCCACGAATTTTTGGGCGGACGCGTCGGAGAGCGCTTCCCACATGTCCTGTTCGCTTGCGCCAGACGCCATCAACTGCATATTCTCCCGTATCGTCCCATTAAAGAGGAACGGATCTTGAGGTATATAGCTGATCGCCTGTCTTAACGAGAGCAAATTCCCGTCCGTCAGTGGAATGCCGTCTACCAGAACTTCTCCCCGCTCCGGGCGTAGCAAACCCATCAACACGTCAATTAACGTACTCTTGCCGGCGCCAGAACGGCCAATAATTGCCGTCGTCTCATTGGCGCGAATCGTTGCATTTATATTTTTCAGCGCATATTCAAGATCTTCCTGACTATACCGGAAGGAGACATTTACGCATTCCAAGCTGTGTTGCAGCCGGATCGACTCGATGTCATTCCTCTCTTCCAAGGTGCTGGCAACTTCTTGCGACGAGGAGCATGAAGCGAGCAGTTCGGTCAAATTCTTAAAAGCCGGAACAGCCGATGCGATCTGCTCTCTATGAGATTGCAATTCGGTAAATCTTGGCCATAACCTGGAGAAGATGAGGATGACGAGCAGCAATTGGCTGCCTTGAACATGAAACCACGAGGCCGTCATAAAGATAAACGCTGCGACGATTATCGACTGGGAAACCTTATAATAGAGCTGGGATTTCATCCTCAACTTGGCGAATTCAAAGCGTTCGCGGGATATATCTTCGCTCCATTCCTGCAGCCATTCGTAACGCGACCGCTCGAGCATGTTACTCTTGATGTCTTTAATGCCGTTGAAATGGTCGGTCATTCCGCCGATATAGGTGCGCGCAAGCTCCGATGTTCGGTTGCCAAGCGCTTGGAACTTGGTCGCGAAAGCGCGAGACAAATACGCTATGACCAGTCCGCACGCGAGCACAAACAACGTCAGCATAGGTGACAGCCAAAGTGCGATACCGATTTGGATGAGGGTAAAGACAGCCGACCCGACAAACTGCAGAAAAACGAACGTGCCGTTGGTCACTCTCCCCAACTCGTCCGTCAATGAATGTATCAGATCGGATTTTCTTCTCCGGATGAAGAAATTCCAGTCCGATTGTAGAATCGCTCGGTAAATTTCCAGCCGTAAATGATTAATAAAGCCTGTATGTATGCGGATGTCCCGCAAACTCAAGCTCCGGTAAAGCAAACTTTGGCCGACCATCAGCAGCACGTAAGCAACCAGAATAAGGGCCAGCGCATTCGATTCAGGCATGTCTTTCAGAAAATCGAACAGGCTTAACCAAGACGACCCGCTCGATCCGTCGTTCCCGATACCGACCATGCCGAGGAGCGGGATGAGCAACAGAAGCGCGAAGCCTTCGATAAAGCTGATGGCTGTCATGCCAAATAAATTAACGTATAGCACTTTGCCAGCATAGGCATGAATTCTTTTCACAAAAAACAACAGGGGTTTCATCGCGTTCATCCTTTGGCTAGCCGATTATTGCCGTCCCGACGCGGCCGCTTCCGAAATCATGGCGATTAATTCCGGTGTCGTATACCGATACTCGGGACGGCAAATGCGATGCATAGTCGTCTGTTCCGCAATAGCGGCCGACAGACTAAAATGCCAGTTCATCAAGCCGAGACGCTGAATGAGAAATTGACGGAACGTATGGGTGTAGAGCGTCTGCAGCCTGTCCAACTTGCCGATCGGTTCAATACTTGCTTTCTCGTCTTCGCCGACCTTCACCAGCTCAAACACGCCGGCAAGCGGAACGGGATTCACGTAGAACCGGTCAGCAACAGGTACGCTGAACTTCGTCTCACGCCCGTATATGGAAGGATAATCGGCCGCGGACAAGCCGAACTGATTTAAGCTTTCCTCCCACAGCTTCTGCTGCGGGAACGATGGCGTTACAATCAGCGCCGATCGATCTTCCTTTAAGGTAACGGCGATCAAATCATCACTAAGTAGCGGGAAGCCTTCATTCATCAAAGCTGATGCCAACGTCGATTTGCCCGCACCCGATTCCCCGACGATCGCATAAGCCTTTCCTTCAATCACGACGGCACTGCCATGCAGCGGGAAGATTTGTCTTTGCATGAGAATGGCGCACATGCACGTGCCAAGAACGTATAGTCGCGACAAGTCGCCGTCCGAGCCCGCGTCCGGTGAAATTCGGATGACGTTACCGCCGGAAACTCGGAACATCGCGTTGTCTGGGACGTAGAACATCACGTCCTGTCCCTCGACAAAATGCATATAGGGAGCATTCCGCAGCCGCTCTTCGTAAGCGCCCATCGCGTCAGAATCGATTCTGACTTCGATATCAGCCGCTTCCCCCCCCAACGCCTGCCGGGGGAGCTCGGGCAAGGGAATATCGCTGCTAACGAGAAGGCCGAATGCCTTGTATTCGAATTTGGGTGTCGTTTCGTTCATCGCGTTCACTCCGCAGATTTGCTTCTTTAAACTTCACACGAAGATAGAAACCCATATACATGGGTTAGATGTACAGGGCTTCTACCTTTCGCTTGCTTGCGGCCTAAGCCGCAAACGGGAGCCACAATTAGCTCGTGAAACGTGGGTCATTCGATCTTACGCCTGGGACGTAAGCTTCGTCTGTCAAAGGACCGCTTCTCGTGGAAGCCATCGTTTGGTTCACGTTCAGCTCTTCCAAAGACGGAGATTGCCATTCTTTTTTCGATGCCATGTGGATTCACCTCCCTTCTTGAAGTCTTCGAATGAAACGGTAAACTATGAGCCCCCGCATAAGAACCCTAGCAGAAGGGTCCCAGATGAAATCCGGGCTTACTCCGTCTTCGGCTTTGCGAATCGCGTTCTCGATGGTGGGGAAATTCAAGTAACGGAACACTTCCTTGTCTGCCTTGAACCGTTGGAGTTCTTCCCGAAACGCCCCCCATTCAGGAAGCATGCGATGCACCCAATCAACGCCTTGCACCCCGCGGCTGCGCTGATTCAACCGCACGTCGTCCGGAAGTAGCTTATCGGTCGCCCGTCGGACGAGCGCCCGATCCATACCCCCTGTTACGTATTGACTTTCCGGCACGGACAGGCAGAAGCGGATGACGCGCAAATCGTTCGTCGGATCGCGTTTCCACAGTGAATACCGCATGGATAGCTTTGTCGACAGCGTATTACTCGCATTCCAGTGAAAACCATCTTCAAAATGCCTTCGACGCTGTTCGTAGACGTTCGAGGACGCGAACCAGCCAGTTTCGTCCATACCGTATGTCTTCAACTTGCCTAACACGCCTGTAGTCAGCGCAAAATCGGGGTTGATCAGCGATGGCAGCCGATAAACCGCGTCCGACGATCTCCATTTGTGTATGACGGGGAAGGCGACACCCGCAAGCTCGGCAATTCGGCGAAATCTTGCACCGCCGGCTCTCTCGCTATATAAAGGTAGTTCCCGGAGTAACTTGATCCAACGAAATCTCTTCAATAGGAGAGCGTAGTAGTCAATGGCGGAACCCCAGGAAATGCTCATATTGCCTCTCCCGCCGTTCAACAGTACGCCTACGCCGAGCCGATGGGCCTCTTCGAACATTCCCTTTAACCAGAAAGAGTTCTCGAAAAACTTATACGGCATCTCCATAACGTCGAGGAAATCTTCAATTTCCGTCAGCGGACTTCGCCCCTCGAATGGCAAGTAGCGGTCCGAGATGCCGCCAACATGTTTGACGATGGAACGAATGGCCGGACTTTCGTCCGCCATCTCGCTTCTCGGCGTGAAATCCTTAAAATCCCTGGGGGGAACGTAGCTGAGCGTATGTAGCGTCTTACGGCCGTCCTTGCGAAGCGCTCTAACCGCAAAGCTGACAATCGTCCCTGAATCCAGCCCCCCGCTCAGTTGGGCGCCGACTTCCCTGCTTGTCCGCAGTCTGGAGGAGACAGCTTCCTGAAATACTTCATGGAAAGCTTCGACGTACTCTTCATCGGACTTCAATCGTAAAGGGGGGATAGAAGAAAGCACCTCGTATTGAGACAATTTCAACCCTTGAGCGTCGACGGTCAAATAATGGGAAGGCGGAACTTGCTGTATCGATCGATATACGGTAGAAGAAGTGTCTGCCGTATCGATCATGCCCGTAATCGCTAGATACTCCGCAAGCCAAGGTTCGTGAAGTTCCCTTGTCACGCCGTGCAGCGCTAGCAGCGGTTGGATTAACGTACAGACGGCCGCGCGACTGCCCTGCATGCAATAATATAAAGTGCGGCCCCCGGAAAAATCCCTTGCCGCGAATAATCTTCGGCGTCTCTCATCCCAGATGACGAAAGCAAAGTCGCCGACCAGGTGCTTCGGAGCATTATCTCTCCACTTCTCGTAAGCCAGCAAAATCAACTCACTGTCAGTCATCGACCGACGGCGGTAAGTTTCAATGGATAACAACCGAAACAACTGCTCCCGGTTGTCAATGATAGCATCCGCTGCAATGACCAGCTTCCTGTCAGCATCGTAGAAAGGCAACCTCTCGCCAATCGACTCGGGAACGATCCATTGTGACCGACAGCCGATGAACACCGCATCTTGCTGCCAAGTCTGAGCGTCGTCCGCAGGAAACCGCTCCAAGGCCGACATCATCCTTGATCCTTCATCGGGATCCAACGGTCGTTGATCGAATTGATAGATTCCCGCGATTGCGCTCATTGCTTCCTCCAATTGTTCTTTATAAAGAACAATTGGAGTGTACCATTCGCCCCCTTATATTGTCAATTGGTTCCCCGCATCAAGCTGGCTTGATTGAAAAGGCGTGGAACAACGCTCAAGGGAATTTCAAGACGGAATAAGGTCGTAGAGCTTTATCAGTTCAGAATCATTGCTGTGATTCTTTTCTTTCAAGTAATTTGTAAGGCTCTCCCGCAACTCGGAATCCGTATACATTCGCTTAATCGCTTCGGCAATCCCTTCTGGACTCCCCTCGCAGATTATGCCATCAAGACCATTCGTCACCTGGCTGGTCGAAGTCGGATAGTTCGTTATAACGATGGGCTTGCCTAAAATCTGCGCCTCCGTTACGGTTACGGCTTTTCCTTCATACCTGGATGGTTGTACGTATAGATCGCATCTCTGAATGTAGGGATACGGATTCGACTTCTTCCCTATGAGCTTAAAACTTTCTTGCAAATTGTTATCGGCGATTAATGTGCGAAGTTCGTCCTTTTGCCCCCCGTATCCTACTACATACCATCTAATATCAGTTAAACCTGCTTCGTGAAGAATCTTTAAGGCTTGAATGGCTGTATCGAACCCTTTCACGAATGATAGTCTTCCAACGGATACGATATTAAAAAATGGACCCTCCGATATCTCCATATGAAGTGGCTCGGTTGCCTGGCTTCTTATAAAACCTGGAGATGTAATATTCTCGATTGGGACGATTTTATCGCGCAACTCCGGATATCGAAATAAGAACGATTGTGTGCAAGCATCGGATATGGAAGCAATGCGATCAAACTTCCTCCACCCCGCCAAGTCCAGTTGATTGTCAATCTCGAGCTTGCTGTAGTCCGTATGAATCCATGCGACTTTCTTCTTTGCCCTTACTTTTCTGATCACAATTTCGTGCGGCCAGGCGTAACTGATCGCCAAGTCGTATTCTTTCTTAAAACTCGGAATAATAGGGACGGACAAGCGGGACTCCAATTGCATCTGAATGTATCCCGGACCCTCGACAAGCCGTCTTCGACGAGCTTTAATCGATGCCATCGATTTGGCCAGAATACGAACCAGGGCAGCGGAATAACGCCGCTCCCGCAGGCACTGGGCAACCGACTTGCGAAATACCGTATACGCACCAATCTCCGGAAGCAAATGAACCTGTCGCGGGATCAAATTCATGAATTCGCCTTGATGGCTACAAACGAAGAGGCTTACATTATAGTTTTCATAGTCGAAGCTTTCCAACATATTAATAAGGCTTCTTTCAATTCCGCCAATCTCCATGTCGAAAACTGAAATCAGAACTTCTTTCTTCATATTGATCCCTTCGCCAGAGGTAATGGAGTCTCGTTTCCGTCTGCTTTCGTATATGGAATATATTGATTTTCTCTTCGATTCACAAACAACGTATTGGGGGGAACATTTCCCTTTACGATGCTACCTGCTGCAATAACCGCATTGTCGCCTATTGTTGCGCCTTTCAAAATAACAGCATTCGAGCCAATCCAGACATGGGAACCAATTGTAACCTCATCTTTGACCAAATGTCCTTCTCCCGCTTGTTTGTAATTATGATCATGGTCGTTGATACAGACATTAGGGGCAATTTTAGTATGCGCCCCGATTGTAATTCTGTAAGCGCAATTGATTGTACAGTTGTCATTGATAAACACTTTCTCACCCAAACGCAATTCCGCATCCGAGTCCACTCTTATGCTGACGCTCTTCCGGAGGAACACGAATTTCCCGATCCAGACATTCGCATTCTTATTAAAAATCTCTATCGAACTATTAGCTTGCATAGCCAATATGGCTCCATCGACATGTAAATTTCCAACATAGATAAGTCTGTAGAAAAAACCTCTAAGAACTGCAATCAATTGAGAAATATTCATGACCAATGTGCTCATGATACCTCTCTCTCGGTATTGCGACCAAATCGTTCGTATTGCCTTCCTAAGGAAACCCATGAAGCGTCTCTCCAATCAGCAGAATAACCGGTTTTTGTTCTTTTTAACGAACAATCCTAGCGTACCATCCGTGCAAGAATGTTGTCAATTCTTTAGACAGCTCTGATCACGTGCGACTATGGCCTCCACAAGGCTGGAAGATAGGCTTGTCCCCCTCCCAAGCATTGTATAAAATTAGAATATTCTTATGCCGCCTAGCAAATAGGGCATACATCAAGCTGCAGGTGCGAGAAAGGAACTCAACTTGAAAAGTATACTAATCTATGGTGCCGGAGGACACGCCAAAGCCGTCATCGACGTTATTGAGAAAGCAGGCGAATGCCGGGTCACAGGTTTGTTGGACAGAATTAAGCCACCGGGGACAAACGTCTACGGATACCAAGTATTGGGCAATGAAAATGATTTGGCAGTCGATGAAAGTGTTCAAGGGTTAATCGTGGCGATAGGGGACAATTGGCTGAGGGCCGAGGTAGCTATGGCTATCCGCTCCATCAGACCGGATCTGCCGTTCATCACCGCCATTCACCCGAACGCTTCCGTCGCAAGAGGTGCCGAAATCGGGGAAGGCTCTGTCGTTATGGCAGGTGCTGTCGTGAACAGCGATACACGCATCGGCAAGCATTGCATTCTGTACACGCTTGCGTCTGTCGACCATGACAGTTCCGTTGGCGACTTTGTATCGTTCGCCCCTCATGCCGCCACAGGCGGAGGTGTGTCGATAGGTGCTTATACGGCGCTAGGCATCGGGGCTAAAATCATTCATTCCGTTTCCATAGGCGAACATACCGTCGTCGGGGCAGGGGCTAACGTTCTATCACCCATCGCAGACTACAGTGTCGCATATGGTACGCCTGCGCGCGAAATCCGCGCAAGAAAGGCCGGGGAACGCTACTTGTAGCGTAGTTCCCGGCCTTTCTTGAACAAAATCTATTGCTTGACTCAGACGCGAAGTCCGGAAGCGATCTTAAGCTGTTCTCTAATGCAACCGATCACTCGATCCAAATCAGAGGACGACAGGTTGGAGCCCGACGGCAAGCAAATGCCCGATTCAAACAGTCGTTCCGACACGCTATCGTTCTCTTCATGAGCATAGTAAGCAACTCCGGCGAATAACGGCTGCAGGTGCAGCGGCTTCCAGACGGGCCGCGCTTCTATGTTGCGCTCGGCCATCGCGCCAATCAGTTCCGGAATCGCCACCCCCGTCTGCTCCCGATCAATGGTCAGCGTGGTCAGCCAGCGGTTAGATCTCGATCCTTCCAGCTCCGGCATGAACCGGAAACCTTGATCGTCCTTGAACGCCTGGCTATACCTCTCGAATACGGCCCTCCTCGCATCAACCCGGTGCGGCAGCACTTGAAGCTGCGCCCGGCCGACTCCTGCCAACAAATTGCTCATCCTATAGTTGTAGCCCATCGCGCTGTGCTGATAATGCAGCGCGGGATCACGGGCTTGTGTCGCCAGAAAGCGTGCCCGCTTCAGCGCTTGTTCGTCGTTCGAGACGAGCATGCCGCCGCCCGATGTCGTAATGATTTTGTTGCCGTTGAAAGAGTAAATGCCAAACTTGCCTATCGAACCGCTCGAAATGCCGTGATATGTCGAACCGAGCGACTCAGCCGCATCTTCTACGATCGGAACGTCGTAACGTTCGCACAGTTCCGTGATCTCTGCCATCTTGGCGCTCTGTCCGTACAGGTGAACGACGATCACCGCCTTGGGCAGCCTACCTTTCCGATCTGCCTCTTCGAACGCCCGGCGTAGCGCGCCGGGAGACATATTCCACGTCTCCGGCTCCGAATCGATAAAGACCGGCTCCGCTCCTTGGTACAGAATCGGATTAGCGCTGGCTATGAACGTAAGCGACGAGCAGAACACGACGTCTCCGGCGCCGACGCCGAGCAGTTCCAGCGCCAGATGAATCGCCGCAGTCCCGGAGCTTAACGCCGCCGCGCCGGCCGTGCCTGCATGCGCCGCGATCTCCGCCTCGAACGCGTCTACGTTAGGACCGAGCGGCGCCACCCAATTCGTGTCGAACGCTTCCTGTATGTATTGCTGCTCTCTGCCGCTCATGTGGGGCGAGGATAAATATATCCGGTCGAGCTGCTTCATCGCCTATCCCCTGCTTTCTTCTTGATGGTGAACGCTCCCCCGGAAGACGGGCATGGTCACATGGCCGCCGCTGGACACTCCTTCGGACCGTACGACTTTCTTTAAGGTCAGGAACAAAATCTTCAAATCCAGCCTGAAGCTGTAATGATCCACGTACCACGTATCCAGTTCGAATTTCTGTTCCCATGAGATAGCGTTGCGGCCATTCACTTGTGCCCAGCCCGTAATGCCCGGTTTCACGTGATGTCTTCGCGCCTGGGCCTCCGTATAGAGAGGCAAATACTCCATCAGCAGCGGCCGAGGACCGACAAGGCTGATTTCCCCTTTTACGACGTTCCACAATTGAGGAAGTTCGTCCAAGCTCAGCTTTCGAAGCGTCTGCCCAAACCGAGTCAATCTGACGTCATCGGGCAGCAATTGCCCCTGTGCATCGCGCTGGCTCGTCATACTGCGGAACTTATACATGTTGAAAGGGCGACCATGAAGTCCTGGACGCTGCTGCTTGAACAGAACCGGAGAGCCAAGCTTAACGCGAACAAGGATCGCAGTCACGATAAGAACGGGCAACATCAGCAATAGCAAAGGGACAGCCACGAGCAGGTCAAACGTTCTTTTCACTGGAATTCACTCCGCCCGATACAATCTTTCGCAGCCTCGCAATATTCGACGGCCCGATAACCCGACTTACGACCCGCTTCACTCGCCCTTGCAACCTGACCCGAAGCGGTAACCATGACTGTGCAAAATGGTGAATCGTATAGCTGTCGGATGTTCGATAACTTCCGCCGTTAATATAGTCATAAGGGCTGAAATACGTCCGCGGATAGAAGGTTACACCATTCGGGAGCGCCTGATACTGACCGTTCAGAACTAGACCGTGCTTCGCGCAAATCTCGCTGATCACCGCCGTATTCGTCGTCGTGTCGAATTTACCGTCCGGCAACAGAAAACATCTTCCGTCGTAATGACGAAGCAGCTCTTCGATCCAAACATGGCCTTTCACAGCGCCCATCGTGCCCGATTGCAGGAACGTCTCGTCCTCGAAACCGGAGAACGCTTCGTGCGTCAGAAATCGGTCCAGTGACCGGATGACTTCTACGTCCGTGTCCAAATAAACGCCGCCGTGCTCGTAGAGTGCTTTCAGACGAGCGTAGTCGCTCACGAACGCGTATTTCTTCGCTTCATATGCTTCTTTTACATAGCGGTTGCAGCCGACGTCGAAATTATCCTCGTTCCACTCGATAAATTCGTAGTCGCCGAGGTGCTTACGCCAGCTTTTCATGCATTTCTCGATTTTACCCGGTTTCGGTCCGCGGCCGAACCAGCAGTAATGGACGATGCGCGGAATGGTAGCTGCGTTGCCCATGCCGTCCTCCTTATCTGAACCACGTCAAGTAATCGCTGCGATACTCAAGACCCAGCGTAACGACATTTTCGAAAAAGAAAAAAAACAAGTATAAGCCGAGCAGTAGCACATAAATCAGCTTCTGATCTTTCTCGCGGAATATTTTGATTATCCACGATATCAACACGATTTGATAGAGCGAGAAATAAATAGCCATACGCGCGAAAATCCAGTTCTGGGTCGAAATAATCATAATGACAACACCGATGATGGAGAGGTTGACGAAGACGTCGATGTTCGGATACAGCTTACGCAGCTTATCCCTGCCGAAATAGGCCACAAAGAGCGGTAACGCGTAGAAAATAACGCGTATCACGCTGGCTCCGCCTTCCTGGAATTGCTGGTATTCCCCATACGACGTATCCTTAAGCGCAGCGAATAACAGATTCTGAAACTGGTTGAATCCGAATACGATGACGACGGCCATGGAGAGCAACACAAAAGAAGACACCGTCCAAGCTCTCCTACGGACCAGAAAGTAAATCGGAAGCATAATCAGCGCGCTCTGATGGAAAACTGCAGCCAACAGAACGATGGCGAAATACGGTTTCCATCTTCCCTTAATCAAATACTTCGTCGCGGCGATGACAATGGCAGCAGCAAAATATTGCCTCATACCGTTCATTGAGACGATGTAGGCTCCCGACGTGATGTATATGAACACGGCAACCTCGAACAAACGGGAGTACCGATACAAAGCGGCGACGATAAGAATATTGGTGAATAGCGCCATTAGAAAGATGAGCAATTGGGGGTCGTCCGTTATTTCCTTGAGCAGCTTCTGCAACAGATTAAATCCAATATCTTTCTGCTGCAAAATCGCATACCAACTGAAGTCATTAACTTCGTAGGCATGCATGTAAAAAAACGTGTCTCCGATATTGTTGCGTAGTCCGGACACCAGAATCAGGGTGCTTGCGGCAAGCACCGCATACAACCGGTTGGGAGTCACGGTCGCAGTTGACGAGCCTAACCCGGCGGGAACGGAGAAGTATCTCGCCAATAAAGCAAACATATAGGAGAACATCAACGTCAGCCACAGTATCGTCATGAAGCATCCCTTCTGCCGGCCACGATCTAGGTTTTCTTACGGATATAGAGATACAGCAAGAAGCCGGGAAGCGCAGCCAGCAGCGTCAATCCTTTGTTCGGCGTCTCACTCAGCCACTTGCCGTTGCGGGACAGCAGGCAGCTTGACACATAGTGCACGGCTTGCCTGAATTTGAATGAGAGGCTCGCGAACGGAAGATTCATCAACTGCACGCGGTAGAAGGCGAACCCTTTAGGATTGGCGCGATATTGTCGAAGCATATTCCTGGACGAGCCGTCCGCTAAATACTCGACGCAGCAAAGCGGTTCGTTCATAAGCAGGAGTTCGTATTGCCGGTCCATCATGTGGTACTTATAGGCAAGTCCGACGTACCTCTCTCCCTCAAATATGGGGTAAGGAAACTGCTTCGTCAACTCCGTTCGGTAGACGAGTTTTTTGTCACCCGTTACGCCATGCTGTTGATACAGCGCGAACAGCGTCGAAGAACGTTTGTTTGCCGGGAAAGCCGTTCCGATAACCGCTCCGCTTGTGTCAACATCCAGCCCGGCAATTCCGCTATATTGGTCGCTTCCGTGCGTTCGCCAGAAATTTACGATCTTCTCGACCGCATCTCCGGGCATATAATCGTCCGAATCGATGCAGACATTCAGCTCCGTCTCCATCAGTTCATACGCCGTGTTATGCGCACCGTGCATCCCCTGATTGTTCTGACGATGATAGCGTAATGCAATCTTCCCATCGGAAAGCCATTGCTTAACCAGTTCCTCGGTGTTGTCCGTCGAGCCGTCGTCGATAATCAGCCATTCGAAGTCGTCGCACGTCTGAAGCAACAAACTCTCGTATACTTGGTGGAGACAATAAGCCCGATTGTACGTCGGGGTAAATACGGTCAACGTCTTCATCGGTTACCTCGTCCGGGAGTAGTAGTATTGCTGGACCCAACTCGCCTTGTCCTTAATGTCGTAGCCCTTCGCAGCAAGAGCGTCCGGAGCGATTCTTCTTGGTTGCGGCCGATCCATCGCTTCGATCAGTTGATCGAGACATTGCTTCTTGTCGCCAAGCGGAAAATATCGAACGAGGCCAAGCCCCATGTCCGCTTCGTCCGACACCGCATCTGAGACAAGGCAACGAAGCCCCGAGCCCTGCGCTTCGACAAGCGTTACCGGCAACCCTTCGTGCAAAGAAGGAAACAATAACACGTCGAAAGCTTGCAGCAAGCGGTGAACATCGCCTCGGACGCCAAGAAACTTCACTTTGGAGGCAATGCCCAATTGATGGACTCGCTGCTCCATGGCCGAACGAAGCGGTCCGTCGCCCGCCAACAAAAGGAAAACCTCCGGACGAATCGCACATAACTCAGCGAATCGATCCAATAAATAGGCATGGTTCTTCTGCAATAGAAATCGCCCGATATGTCCGACAACGAACGATGAGTCGGGGAGTCCAAGCTCCTCTCGCACTTGCGCTCTTGCTTGGTCGTCGTAAGCGAACCGCTCTCTTTCGATTCCATTTTGCAAAAGGACGGACTGTGCTGCCTTTCCCGCGAAGAGCCACCTGGCTGCATCATCGGAACAAGCAAACCGATCCGTGGCTGCATTACGAAGAGACCTACCTATGTACCACTTGAACAGACGACCGGCGTAACCGCCTTCGCTCCTCGTGTTGTGACTGTGCGCGATTCGGACGGGGGTTCCAGCCTGCTGGGCGCAATGCAGCACAAGGCCGCTCATTCGGTCCATATGGGAGTGAACGATATGATAATCGCGGTGCTCTCGGAAGAAAGCAAGCAAAGACTTCTTATAAGCGCGATAACCTTGATCCGTGATATAAGGAATTCGGTGCACGACGCCGCCCATCTGGCGAATTTCCTCGTCGAACACTCCCGCTTTGCTCGTCAGGAAGTCGAATTGAACCTGGGAACGATCAATATTCCGGTAGAGGTTCATAACGAGCGTTTCGGCGCCACCCCTGTTCATATTAACGATGACGTGAAGCACTCTTATGGGGCTGCCCAACGAGATCTCTCCGCTTCTATCTGTAATTCGGGTGCATAAGGCATATATATATCTGTTAATTCGGCTTGCACTCTATGAAGGGTATAGCGGTCGATGCGTCGCAAGTTTTCCTTCTTCATCTGGAATCGCAGCCGCTCGGAACTGGCCAACTCTTCCAACCTCGCAGCAAACCCTGCTGCATCAAGGGGATCGAGCAAGAAGCCACTGACATTATGCTCCACCAGTTCGTTGTGCCCGCGATTGCGCGATGCCACAACAGGCAGTCCGCAGGCCATCGCTTCCATAATGTTGACTGGCAGCCCTTCTCGCAAGCTGCCTGACACAACGATGTCGCATGCGGGTACAATGCGAGGAATATCGTCCCGATAGCCGAGGAAGTCGATACGAGAAGCGACGCCGAGCTGTTCGGCCAATTTCCGGCACTCCTGCTCTAGCCCACCTTTGCCCGCAAATAACATTTTTGCCGCAGGCGCGCGATCCTTCAACATCGCCATCGCTTCGATGAGAACCCGGTGATTTTTATTCACGTTAAACTCCGCCGCATAGAACAGCAGCAGTTCGTCGTCCCGATAGCCGAGTTGACGCCGCAAGGCAGACTTCTCTGCGGGCTCCAGCGGCTTGAACCGACTCGCGTCAATACCGATTCCGTGAACGTGCGCCAGTTGCCCCGCTCTTAGCTTCCGTTCCGCCGCCAGCGCGAAGTCTTCATCGTTAATGGTAATCAGACAATCCGTATGCCGAGCGAGCCACTTCTCAATCGGATAATAAAGCAGCCAGTTCTGGAGCGGCGCCCCTTTGTAGAAATGAAACCCGTGAGCCGTATACAACACTTTCGCACCCGAGCGCCGAATGTTTCTCGCAGCCAAACGGGCTACGACACCGCCCATCGGCGTGTGGCAATGAACAAGGTTGTATTCGTGCTTGTCCATTAACGCCTTCACTTGCCGGTAAGCACTAACGTTGTCCAAGCTGAAAGGGGAACGGGAGAAAGGGATGTCGAACTTGCGATCGACGTAAGGAAGCTCAAGCTGACCGCGGGCTGCGATATGCACATCCCATCCGGCTTCCTTGAACTTGCGCAACGTAGGAAGATGGAAAGCGCGAAAATGGTAATCCACCGTCGCGCAGAACAACACTTTACCCGGCATGCTCGGCTTCCCTTTCCAGCACGCGTGCCATATAATCGAGCAAATCTGAGCGCAGTTCGTTGCGCTTAAGCGCGAACTCGATCGTCGTCTGGATAAAGCCCATTTTCTCTCCAACATCGTAACGCGTTCCTTGGAAATCGTACGCATAGACCGCTTCGGATCGATTTAGCGACTCGATTGCGTCCGTCAGTTGAATTTCACCGCCCGAACCGGGCTGCTGCGTACCGAGAATATCGAAGATACCCGGTGTAAGAATATAGCGGCCCATGATGGCCAGATTGGATGGCGCATCCTCCCGCTTTGGCTTCTCTACGAGATGGCGAATTTGATACAAGGACTCTTCGGCGATTCGTCCGTCAACGATGCCATATCGAGACACTTCCTCGTTTGAAACATGCTGAACGCCGATAATAGACGAATGATAGCGGTCGAATTTCTCGATCATTTGCTTCAGACACGGCTTGTCTGCTGCAATAATATCATCGCCCAGAAGCACGGCGAACGGCTCTTGGCCAATGAACTTCCTGGCGCACCAGATCGCATGACCCAACCCTTTCGGCTCCTTCTGCCGAATGTAGTGAATATCGACCATACGCGCCGACTTCTGGACTTCGCTAAGCAACTCGAATTTTTCCTTCTCGAACAGCACCTTCTCGAGCTCCATGGAGTTGTCGAAATGATCTTCAATGGCGCGCTTGCCTTTGCCCGTGACAATAATAACATCTTCAATTCCCGACTCGATCGCTTCCTCGACGATATACTGAATCGTCGGCTTGTCTACGACCGGCAGCATCTCCTTCGGCATCGCTTTCGTTGCCGGCAGGAACCTCGTTCCTAACCCAGCGGCAGGGATGATTGCCTTTTTAACTTTAGCCATATAAGAATTTGTCCTCCTGTTTACACCGACAAAACCGATTTGGTATTCGGCTCCATTCGGTTGTTGGCGATATTGAGCAGCAACTCGCGAAGCTCGATAACGGAAAGGGAGGAGTACACTTGCAACAAACGCTCGATCCGTCCGTAATTCACTTCTGTCGATTTGCCGATATAAATTTTCGGGAACACTTGTACATCATGCACTTCGTTCTCTTTCAACAACTCTTCGTACAACTTCTCACCGGGCCGCATGCCAGTAAACTCAATCGGAATTTCCTCCAGCGAATAGCCGGACATCCGGATGACGTTTTTCGCCAGATCGACAATTCGCACCGGTTCGCCCATGTCGAGCACGAAGATTTCTCCGCCGCGGGCGAGCGCTCCAGCCTGGATGACCAACCGGGAAGCTTCGGGAATGGTCATAAAGTAGCGAACCATCTCCGGGTGCGTAACCGTGACAGGTCCGCCTTTCTCGATCTGCTTGCGGAACAATGGGATGACGCTGCCCCGGCTTCCTAGTACGTTGCCGAATCGGACAGCGACGAATTTTGTCTGGCTGAAGCCGTCCATATGCTGGATAATCATCTCGGCAATCCGTTTCGTTGATCCCATGACGCTTGTTGGATTCACCGCTTTGTCCGTGGATACCATAACGAAAGTGCCGACGCCTGCCAAGCTTGCTGCCCGCGATGCGTTTAACGTTCCAATAACGTTGTTTTTAACGGCCTCTTCCGGATTGCGCTGCATGAGAGGCACGTGTTTGTGCGCCGCTGCATGGTAGACGACGTCCGGTCGATGTTCTTCCATAATGGCGATAATTTTCTTCTCGTCTTGCAAGTCGGCGATTTCCGTGTAAAACTGGATGTCGGTGTTCGGATACAGCGCCTTTAGCTCGATTTCAATCGAATAGATGCTATTCTCTCCATGCCCGAGCAGTACCAGCTTGCGCGGATTGAACTTTGAGATTTGGCGGCATACTTCCGACCCAATCGAACCGCCTGCGCCAGTAACCAGAACGACTTTATCCGTGATGTAACTCGATATTTTGCCAAGATCAAGCTCGACCGGCTCTCTTCCCAATAAATCTTCGACCTGGACATCGCGGAACTGACTGACCGACACTTTGCCGATCGCGATATCTTCAAGCTTAGGCATAATTTGCATTCGAGCGTTCGTCTTGCTGCAAATTTCAACTATCGCTTTCAGTCGCTGGCTATTCAATGACGGAATAGCGATAACGATGCATTCGATCTGATGTTCTTCGACAAGACGTCCAATGTCGGTAATTCTTCCGATAACCGGAACGCCCATAATATCGAGATGAAGCTTGGCCAATTTATCATCGACGAAAGCGACTGGAACCAGTTGGGAATTGGACGGGTCGGACATCAACTGCCTCACAAGCATCGTTCCCGCCGCCCCTGCCCCTACGATCAACAGGCGCTGTTTCTCTCCTTCTTGTTTTTGCTCTTCCTGATTTCCGAACAGCAAACTGCGTGTTACGCGCCAGCAAAATCGGGAACCTCCGATGCACAGAAGGTGAAGCATCCACGTGACGACAAGCAGTCGTGCGTAGGCATGGCCGAATGTCGACCATTGAACGACCGCGGCCACAGTCACCGATAACGTGATGGATTTCGTAATCGAGATCAGTTCCCCGACGCTCGCATACTCCCACGCCTTCTTGTACAACTTGTACCTGATCGCAAACAAATGATGGCTAACCAGCAATGTTCCGGAAGTCACGATCATAGTGAGCGAGAATGTATCCAGTGGCGCTACGACGAGCGAACGCCCGATAAAGATGGCCAAGATGACGATAAGCGAGTCAACGAGAGTCAAAAATGCCAATCTTTGCTTATATCCCAATAGTTTCACATCCTCAAGTCTCGTTAATGTTCTTTATAAAGAACGGAGGTTCAAAATTTTTTCGGGCCCTCTTCGGCCCGGACTACGTAATACTCTTACCGTTCATCAACACGACGCCAAGTATGTTCGCTTTACCGAATTCCAGGTTTCTCTTGGCCAGTAAAGCTTTGTTGCTGTTCGTGCGTCCGCCGGAAAGGACGAGAACCGTGCCATCGCAGCGGCTTGCCAACGTGCACACGTCGGACGCGCCGAGAACGGATGGACAGTCGAATACAAGGACGTCATAAAGAGCCCTGGCCTGGTTCAACAGCTCGGTCATCGCTACGGATTCCAGACGGTTCATCGCTTCATGATAGAACGAGCCGCCGAGAAGAAGCTTCAGATTGGGAATATTGGTCTCCCTAACGGCCTCTTCAAGCTTCGCTTGCTGGACGAGAATTTCGGACAAACCCGGAGATGCCTGCATATCGAACAAAGAATGCAACAGCGGCTTGCGAATATCAGCATCCACAAGAAGAACACGTTCTCCGCGCTGGGCAAAACCGATAGCCAGGTTCATGGCAGCCGTTGTCTTGCCTTCCCCGTCCGACGGAGATGTCACGACAAGAGAACGCAAATTGCCACGCGCCGCAAACGTAATATTGTTGCGGATTTCTCGGAATTGCTCCGCCAAATTAGAGTAAGGCTGATGATAAGAAGCGAGGCAACCGCCAATTAATGTTTTCGATAATTTCTTATTCTTGAACATTTATCGATTCGCCTCTCTTCTGAACGGTCTTGCTTCGTCTAGCCCTTGCGGCGACGTCCCGTTTCTTGAACTTTGTCGTCTGCCCTAATAGATACATATTCAACTGACGCTCAACATCTCGCCGCGTCCGAATGGTATCGTCCAAAGAATCCACAAGGAATATTAATCCAATCCCTACAAACAGACCCGCTATTGTACCAAAAATAAAGGCTCGATTGCTTGGAGGATTTATCGGAGCGGATACAGCGTCCGGATCGGCCTCGGTCAACACTTGGGCACTGGCCGTCGGAAAGTATCTCGTGATTTGTTTGGAGAAAGCATCTACCGTAGCATTTGCCATGCGTGCCGCTGACCGGGTATCGGTGTCGACTGCCGTAACCAACGTAATTAATGTGCCTTCCACGCTTCCGACACTGATGGAGTTGCGGAGGTATCCGACCGTTACGTCCCCTCCAAGTTCAGCGATTGCTTGTTTCAAAACAACCGGCTCTCGAAGAAATGCTTTAACCGTTCCTAACATTTGTTCGCTATCCACCATGATGATAATGCGGGCAGTGGACGCATACATTGGAGTCTGAGAACGAGTACTATACATACCCCCCAGAATCGCACACACGATCGTAGTGACCACGGCAATCCAAAGCCTTCTACGAATTACGTTAAAAAGTTCTTTTAAGTTGATTTCTTTAACCCCGCTTGCAGGTGTATGTTGATCTTCCTTGAACGTGCGTTCCTCTTCCATGCCTTCACCCGCTCGATTCCGCTTGAAAATACATGTGTTGTTTTCAATTTTAGTTCTTTATAAAGAACATGTCAATGTGCAGGCTACTTTTCTCACCCTCATTTGTTCGGTATATCGATCTTTTTGTTATAATGGTTACGATGAAAGGGGAGGCTGCAGTTGAAAGATCAAGTACACATAAGCCGGAAGGAGTTTTTGAAGAAAGGCTTCCGCTGGCTTGGAGGGAGCGCCGTTACCGCTTCGGCCGCCGCCTACGGCTACTCGAGATGGATTGAGCCGCATAGGCTCGAAATAACGGAACATCTCCTGTCGTATCCCGGACTGCCGCTTACTTTGGTAGGAAAGAGAATCGTTCAATTTTCCGACGTTCATCTGGATCACCATTTCGGCATCTCTCGGTTCCAAGCGCTTGCACAGTCTATCATGAAGCTGCGCCCCGATATGATTTGCTTTACCGGCGATCTATACCATGTGGATGCGCAACCGACGTCATCGGCATGTTCGGGCATTTTGCACTCCCTGGAAGCACCTCTTGGCAAATGGGCTGTCCTAGGCAATCATGATTACGTTACAAGCTCCTCAGACGTCACACGCACATTAACCGAAGGCGGGTTTACCGTGCTGGACAATCGCTCGCACACGCTCGATTATCGGGAATGCAGTCTTAGGGTCGCCGGTGTCGACGACGCAATGCGCGGAAACCCGGATTTACAGCTCGCGCTGGGAGGTCCAGGATCTGCCGATTTCACATTACTTCTCGCCCATGAACCGGACCTTGCGGACCAAGCATCGGCTTTCAGCGTCGATTTGCAGCTTTCCGGACATAGTCACGGCGGGCAAGTAAAGCTTCCCTGGATCGGCGCTGTCGTTTTGCCCGAAATGGCTCGCAAATACTCCGAAGGGTTATATAAAATTCGAGATGGCATGTATCTTTACACAAACAGAGGGGTCGGCGTCTCCGCCCACCCCGTGAGATTTTTATGCAGACCGGAACTGACGGTATTAACGCTCGGCTAGCTTAGCGGTTGAGCGTCTCACCGCCGGACGAACCCCGTTTGTGCGCGTTGCGCCACTGCAGGCGAGTTGTCCACCTATCCCATTTCCATCGTAAATAATGTCTGACTATTCCTCGATGCCCGTCTACAGTGACAAGCCATTCCTGATCGGATAACCGAATCTGGTCGATATGATGCATGCCGTCTCTTTGCCAGTCCGATGTCCCGCCTGTTCCTTCCAAGACCAATGCTTCTTCAACTTCCTCGTATTCCGTGTCATTTAACAGCGTTACCCTAAACGCGCTGACTGACTTTCCATAGTATGGAATACCGCTCTGTGCGTAGCGATAGATATCGTCACCGTACACGACTATCCTGCCGCCCGGCCTCGTGACCCGATCATCGTTCGTAATAAGAGGACTTTGCGGATGCTCGACCCACCCGCTTTCCAACATAGGAGAGCTGAATAAATGCAGATTGCCCGGTGTTCCGGCGTACATCCACCACTTATCTTGATAATGAAAAAGTGAAGGATCAGCGAGCGGACGATCCAGAAGCTGACTGACCGGCTCCCATTCGTACGGGAAAATTTTAGCCTTGTAAAGCTGTACCTTGCCGCTTTCGATTGTCTCCGGCAACATATAATACTCTTCCTGCCACTTAAACACTTGCGGATAGGACAGATGAAACTTCTCCACAAGCACGAGCTTATCGTAGCGCCAGTTCAATCTGTCATCGCTAATCGCTACGGCAATCTCGCCCTTCTCAGTAATTTTGTTATAAACTTCGAAAAACAAATAATAGCGATCCTGATCCATCACAAGAAAAGGATCCGCTACCAGTTCCGCTGCTGCATCGGTCACATCGGATGCCCGCAGGTTAGGACTTGGTATTCGTTGAATAAACCGACTGTCTCGGGCGACGCCATCTGTCGCGAATACGGCAATAGACCACTCATTCGTCACAATCGGCCGATGATACCTTTTGACTAGAAAGCCGCACAGAATAGCCGCTCCAAACAAAATAAAAATATCTTCCCACATATAGCGGCGCCTTCTTTCATACTGTGCAATACTTACAGTTACTTTATCAGATTCCCGATCGCTTTATCATTCTCTTTTAACAAAAGCTTCGCACGAGTGAGCGTATTGTAGTGAACGGAGTAGGCAGGCGCGCCTTTGCCGGCATACAAGGTGGAAATACCGAACGCGGTCCTGTTCGTCCGAATGGAGTTGCCCGTTATGTTGACACTCTTAACGTCGTATTCTTCGTTTCGTTTCCAGTAATCGTTGATCTTGATGATTTCTATGTTATCTGCCGTCAAGTACTCGGCAAATACCGCATTGCGCCGGAAATCAAAGCTACGCGCCGCTTGCACGCTGACCGCCTGCGTGTCACCCGACAATTCGAACCTGGTGTTCGTAATCGTTAGTGCCATCCCAACATTCTCGGCGATAAGAGCACCCATAGCAGATTTGCCCGGCTTAAACACACATCTGTCAAACGTATAACTCCCAGATAAATCCGCTCTGACCATTCCTAACTTGCCTCCATCCGAGCCTTCAAACAGACATCGTGAGTAGGTTCCCGGCGGAAGCGACAAGCCGTAATTGCCGTTATATCCAATGACTCTCAAGTTGTCGAATATACTGCCCGGTTTGACGTTGCCCGAAATAGAACGAAGAGCGGGCTCGCCCTGGATCGTCATGTTGGTTACGCGAATAGGTTGATCCCAGATCGAAAGGCCGGTATCTTTCTTAGTCGCATTTGTAATCGTGACATTGGCGACTTCGACTCCAAACGGCACTTTAGCGCTGACACCGAATGTGGAATCGGTGAGCTCCATCCCGTCGATACGAATGTTCGGTCCGACAAATCTGGTCATTGCATCGTTCATCCGATTGTCGGTAAATACCGCATCATGCTCGGCGATAATGCGAGTGCCATCGAAATGGTTGCTTTTAATTGTCGCTCCCGTGAATGGAGGGGATACGGCCAGCCCAATCACGCCTTTGGACGCCATATGATTGCCTTCTACCACGGCATCTTTGCCATCGAACAAAATGACGTCGTAAGCCGCATTATCGTAAAATTCGTTGTTGCGAATTGTAATTCGGCTGTTCAAGAAACCGTTGACTTCAAAGCCGCCTTCCACGTCGATGCCCGACTCCGGTGCAGTGCCTTTCATATGGTGAAACGAGTTGTTTTCAAGTAACACCTCATCCGCTCCGCCGACTGTTACGCCTTGGCGGCGGTTATAAGCGAACTCCGAGTCTGTAATCGTTACCCGCTGCGACACCGTCCTATGCCACATTTCAAGATAGGCTTTCTTGGCCGACTTCTGTTGAAATATCGCGTAGCAATAATCGGCTCCGGCCGGAATTGTTATCGGCTCTTGAATATTGGCCGCCGTCTTCGAAATGAAGGTGCCGTCCGCACGATAGAAGGCCACCTCGAACGCTTTGGGCAAGTTCTGTCGGTTCGAAAACTCGAATGTGTTGGCATTCTTGAATACTTCATGTTTGAAGTAGAGCGGCTTTGCTGTCCGCAAGCGCGAAGTGTCCTTTACCTTCTTGCCTTTGGCATCGATACCCCCCGATAAAAAAGCGTTCTCATATAGATCGGTAATTATCGTGCCGTAACCGAAAATGGCAAGTCCGTCACCCGTGAAATTAAAGGCTTTAATGCCTTCGACCTTTACGTCAGACGCCCCCTCCAGCAAAATGCCAAAGCCGCTTTCGTGCGTACCGTAGCTGTATTTATTGTCTTTATTGGAATAGTTATGGGTCGCTTTGTCGCCGTTGTACGTGCCCCCTTTAAGCGTGACGTTCGTGATGTCGGGGCCGACGCGCAACAACTCGTATCTCTCTTTGCCGTTTGTTTCTTTCGTCAGCGTGGCATCAGGCGACAATTCCAACGTCATGTTGGACACCATCTCAATCCGGCTGTCCTTGTCGATCAAGTAGTTACCTGCGGGCAGAAGAATGGATGAAATACCGCTCTTGTGCGCCCATGCCAATGAATTGTTTATCCCCTGCGTCGTTTCTACCGCATGGGTCCCATCGTTATAGATGCTCCATTTACTCAACTCGACGACGTAGGCTGTTTGCGTGGAGGGGCTTGGCGATTCACTATAGACAAACGATTGATTGCCGGCACTAATCATCAGGATCAGTAGAAGCAACATCGCGACAATCGGTTTTGCCAGTTTCTTTATCGCTTGCATGATTACTCTCCTATCTTTATTAAAACCGTTGAATTGCATCCTTGAAGCAGATCGCCAGCTTCACACCGGGCGGCAACTCAGATCGAATATATGATAAAGAAAACCGCCGGCCACGAGCCGGCGGAATTCAATTATTTTCCCTAGTAGCACCAATATTTCTTCCACAATTTTGCCGAGTCTTGACCATGGTCATCCCATGGATCATCGCAATCTTCGCCGTTGAACCAATGTCCCCAGCCGTTACCGTTCCAGGAATGGTTGTCATCCGAATGATTCTTGTCTTTTTTGTCGTCATTCTTGTCGTTCTTGTCGTTTTTGTCGTTCTTGTCGTTTTTGTCTTTCTTCTCGTCTTTGCCGTCGTCACTGTGACCGTTGCCTGTAAACAAAAATGAAACTTTCTGAGCGACAGAAGTAAAGTACGAGCCGCCGTCGTTATCGTTAGATGAATTCTTCGACGAAGCGTAGGCCGAAATCGGGAACGCAAGCAAAGTAACCAGTAACGCAAGTGCCGCAATTCGAGTAAATTTAGACATAATTGCCCTTTTCTCCTTTCCCTATGTATCTAATAAAACCGAAAATCAACCAACAATATACATATTATAGCAGAACTGCGAGTTTGTAAATCTTGGGTTTAGGAGATTCGAACTATTGAATGACGGCACAGATGCGCAAAGAAGTCCTAAAACTCCCCGCAAAGGATACTTTAGGACTTTTCTCACGCACTGAACATCGAATGATCACGGATTCGTAAAGTTGCCCGTCGCAATATCGTTTGACTTGACGGAAAGAATGGCCCTATTCATCGTATTGTCCCGAATCGTGTAAGCAGGGGCGTCTTTACCTGCATACACCGTCTGAATGCCTAGCACTGCCATGTTTGCGTTAATCGTATTGTCTGCAATCAGAACGTCCAAGACGTCGTACGGGTTGGCTCGTTCCCAATAATCGTTGATTCTGACAAGTTCGGACGCCGTCTTCAACATTGCCATAGCATTCACCGTGTTTCGCTCGAAAATAAAACGGCTTGCCGTCTGCACGGAAACGGCTTGGTCGTTGCCCTTCATATCAAATATTGAATCGCGTATGGTTACATCGGCGCCCGCTTTCTGTACGACGACCGCTGTCGAACCCATCGTATTCGTCTGGAAACGCACTCTTTCGAATACGTACTTCGCAGGAAGACTAATGCCCACAAATCCTAGACGTCCGCCTTCCGCAGCAACGAACTCGGAATCGGTATACGTTCCCGCCGGCAATGAAAGTCCATAAGTCGGATTGTAATCCAGCACCCGCAAGCGCTCGAACTTATTGGCGGCAGTGGAAGCTCCTACGAAGGATCTCAGCTTGGACTGACCGCTAATCGTGACGTTACGGAATGCCGTTGCTCCGGTTCCGTAAACGGACAATCCGCCCTCTTTCGTATTGTCCGTGATGTTGATGGTCACGTTGGAAACTCGAACCGCTCCATCAGACTTGGCCGAGATTGCCAAAGTACCATTCGATATATCTAATCCATCAATTTTAATATTCGGTCCTTCGAATGTCGTGTAAGAATCATTCAACTTGTTGTTCAGCAATTGAACGTCGTGATAAGCAATAATACGCGACCCGTCGAAATGGTTGCCCTTAACGATCGCATCTCCTGCATAACTCGACGAAACAGCCAGACCAATGACGCCTTTCGAAGCCAGATGGTTGTTTTCAACCAATGCCCCTCGTCCATCATACAAAATCACGTCGTATCTGGCGTTGTTCCAAAACTCGTTATTGCGAATCGTTACGTCGCTATTCCAATGGCCATTTTCCCCATATCCACCCTCCACGTCAATGCCGGACATAGGAGCGATTCCGCTAATGTCGTGAATGCGATTGTTTTCGATTAACGTGTGATTGCCGCCGCCCACAGTTATCCCCTGGCGCCGATTGTAGGCGAATTCGGAATTGCGCACGATCGTATTTTCCGCTTGAAGCCGTTGCCAATACTCACCGTAGATACCGATAACGCCGGATTTATTGATCACGATCTTCATCTTGGTAGCGCCATTCGGGATATCGATCCTCGCGCGCAACTTCGTCATCGTCTTGGCTACGAAAGCGTTGCTGTCGTTGTAGAAATCAATTTCGAATTCCGACGAAGCATTTTGCCAATTCGACAGCTCGAAGAACTTCTGTTCGACGAATTGGTTCTTCGTCAAACTGTACATGTTCTTCGTGCGAACTTTGTTCTTATCCTCCGCCGGCATACCGGAGGCATCCAAACCGCCTGATTCAAAGTTTCCCGCATACACGTCCGACCCCATTTGCGCAGCGCCGCCGATCATTAACCCGTCACCGGTGAAATGCGTAGCTTTAACCCCTTCCACCGTAACATTCCGAGCCCCTTCGATATAAATGCCGAAACCGCCTTCGTGCGTTCCAGGGCTATAAGCGTTGTCTTTGCCGGAATAATTATGCGTCTCGCGATCGCCTTTGTACCAGCCGCCCTTGATCGTGACATTGTTTGCTCCGTACTGGATCGCAAGCGAATAATAAGACTCCTTGCCGTTCGTTTCCTTTTGGATGACAGCGTCCGTAGGAAGTTCCCACAGCATATCGCCAACCATGTTAATCTGGCTGTCCTTGCTGATCGTGTACGTTCCCGACGGCAAGAATACAGCATGGATGCCTTGTCCGTAAGCCCACTGCAACATGTTGTTCAGACCGGCGGTCGTGCCTGCCGGATCGCTGCCGTCGTTGCGAATGCCCCAACGATCAAGTTCCACCAGATAATGCGTCGGAGTGCCGCTCACGGCGTCGCTCTTGCCGACAACCTTCCCGTCAACCCCGATTGCTTCGATCTTGAATTCATAGACATGGCCGTATACAAGCCCCTGCGCCATGAACGTTGTCGAGGAAGTCGAGCCCGCCGCATTCAGCAGCTCGCCGTCGGCATACACATTGTAGCCGACCGCTTTATCGGTAGCCGCTTGCTCCCATTGAAGCATCACACTACCCGGCGCTCCAGTCGCCCGCAAACCCGTTATCGGAACCACAGGTTCTTCCTTCGGCGGAACGTCAGTCGGAACGCCTATCGTTAAGCCTTCGCTTAGATTCGATTGATATACCGTAGACACTTGCACGACATATCTCTGTTCTTTTTCCAGCCCGACAAGACGGTACTTGTTCACCTTTAAGAGGGTTCCATTCACTTGAACGCCATCAAGAAAAACATTATACCCAACCAGTTTATCGTGCTCGACCGGGTTCCATGTCAAATTCATTGCACCGTCTTCGTACTCGGCGGCCAGCCCTGTCGGCGCAGCAATCTCCAAGGAAAAATCATTATGCGCGAGATCGCTCGTTTCGGCGTTCGGAGCAGGCGTTACCTCAGCTGGCTCCGTGCTTGGCGTCGGCGCTGCCATATTCTCGTCTGGCGCAACTTTTGTAGTTTGCGCAACCGGCGTTGCCGGCGTATTGCTTGAGGGAATGCCTTTCGCATCGATCGACTGTGTCTCTGCGAAAGCAGCCCCGGCCCCCATCGTGGAAAACATCAATCCCCATACTAACAACAGTGCACATCCGATTTTGATCCCCGCATTCATTTTTCGCATGTCCTCTTCCCTTCCCTCCGACAGATTGTCCAAGACGGAAAAAAACAGATACCGATGAAATTCGATACCTGCAAGAGGGTACGAATATTTCACTTCGGCAACTGGCTGGCACGTCCGCGATCTGCGGCAATAGCCCCTATAGCTTTGCGTCCTTCGGTTTCCCAAAGTTTGCCTTTCCATATGTGCAGTAATAGAATATCGACAAAATCTTCCACGTTATATAGTGCGAAAGACTGCATTACGTAGGACGTAAGCATTAAATATGAATGTTTTCTCATTTTCGCTCTGCATTATTCTATTCCAAGCGACGATTTCCGGTACAGGCTCCCCTCTTGAGTGAACAAAAAACGCTCCGATACCCGCAAATGCCGGGGAATCGGAGCGTTTCCGCTTGAACCTTCAGTTCAGTATGCTTGTCCGATTATTTCGCCGATGAGCTCGCACTTGGCGACGCCGATGGGCTTGGAGAAGCGCTCGGGGAAGCGCCGGGAGATTTCGAACCGCTTGCGCTTGGCGAAGCGGACGGGCTAGGCGTCTCTTCTTTAGGCAGCGTTACTTTAATCCCCAACGTATCTTGCTCTTTCGTCAAGAACTCGTTAAGTTTCGTCGAGGCAAGATCCGTCTTGATGGCATCTTTCGCCGTGTCGGACAGCTTGTCATACGAAGAAGCTTCTTCGCGGCTCTCGACTTTCATGATATGGTATCCGTATTCCGTCTTGACCGGATCGCCGACAACGCCGATGGCTTGTGTATTCGCAGCTTTCTTGAACTCCTCGACCCAGCCTTTGGCCAATTGCTTCTCATACAAGCCGCCTTTATCCTTGGAACCGGTGTCTGTCGAGTATTCTTTCGCCAATGCCGTCCAGTCGCCGCCTGCTTCAAGCTGTGCTTTCACTTCTTTGGCAAGCTTCAACGCTTCGTCGTCTTTCTTCAGCTCAGCGCCCGTCTGCGGATCGCTCGTGCCGATCAGAATATGACGAACGGTAACGATATTGTAATCCGAAGGTGCCTTCTCGTATTCCGCCTTGATCTCCTCGTCCTTAATCGTCGGCTTGATCTCTTCTCCCTTGGCGGAGTAGTAGGACTGGAACGATACGAGCTCTTCGAAGTAAGCAACGGCTTCTTTGACCGACAACTTGCTATCTTCCAAGTGCTTCTTCACTTCCGCTTGGGACTTCATCGCATCTTCAAGTTGCTTCTTGAAATTGTCGGCAGCGGTTTTTGCTTCTTTTTTCTTGTCTTCGGGAATTTCCTTGGAAAGTACCTTCGTCACGATATATTGCTTTACGAAGTTTTCTTTCAATTGCGGAATCGACATGTACATAGCGCTCTGCGGGTTCATGAGCGTCTGGAACGCGACATACTTGTCGAAGTCCTTGTCCGTAATTTCTCCGCCCGTGTACGTGGCGATTACGGTCGCTTTATTGTCTTTCTTGCCGCAGCCCGAGATCAGCGCGACGAGCATGACCGCCGCCAGCGCAAGCAAAGCAAGCCGGCGATACGACATGCGTTTATGGTGCAACATCCTGTAGTTCCCCCTTCGATTTTGTCGCTTCTTTGTATTGTATCAGAAAATCCTCGACAAGCGCTAATATGCCGTTCTCGTCGAGTCCGCGCAACCTAAAGCGCACGACCATCGGCGTCTCCGCGATACCGGATGCGATCCGGCCTTGGAACTTCGCTTCCAAAGCTTTCACCTTGCCCGCATCCACGTCGGAACGACGACGCTCGTCGAGCTTCATTGTCATCTCGTCCCCGCGGCGAACGATGGACTCGATGCCAAATTTGCGTCCATATACTTTTAACCTCGCCACAGCCATCAGGTTCAGCACCGCTTTCGGCGGCTCTCCGAATCGGTCGATCAGTTCCTCGAATAAATCTTCCACGTCTTCCAAAGACACCGCTGCGGCCACTTTCTTGTAAATCTCGATTTTCTGGATGCTGTCGTAGATGTATTCGGGAGGCAAATAAGCATCCACGCCCAGATCAAGCTGCGTGTTGACCGGCTGCGGCGGCAACGCCTCGCCGCCCATCTCTAGCTTCCGACTCTGAATCTCCTCTGAGAGCATCTGCGAATACAAGTCGAATCCGACCGACGCGATGAAGCCATGCTGCTCCGCTCCGAGCAGGTTGCCCGCTCCTCGGATGGACAAGTCCCGCATCGCTATTTTGAATCCGGAGCCAAGCTCCGTAAACTCCTTGATCGATTGCAGCCGTTTCTCCGCCACCTCGGTCAGCACTTTATCCCGTTGGTAGGTGAAGTATGCATACGCGATCCGGTTGGACCGGCCGACCCGCCCACGGAGCTGATACAGTTGCGAGAGGCCCATCTTATCCGCATCGTGGACAAGCAGCGTGTTCACGTTCGGGATGTCTACGCCCGTCTCGATAATGCTCGTGCTGACGAGTACGTCGTACTCTCCGTCGAGGAAATCGAGAATCGTGCGCTCGAGCTCCTGCTCCGACATCTGGCCATGAGCGACTGCGACGCGAGCGGCTGGCACGAGAGCGCTGATCTGCTCCGCCATCTGATAGATTCCTTGCACGCGGTTAAACAGATAATAGACCTGGCCGTCCCGTGCCAGTTCGCGCTCTACCGCTTCGCGGACAAGCGTCGGACTGTATTCCACGACGTACGTCTGAACCGGGAATCGGTTCTCTGGCGGCGTCTCGATGACCGACAAGTCGCGAACGCCTAGCATCGACATATGGAGCGTGCGTGGAATCGGCGTCGCCGTCAGCGTCAACACGTCCACGTTTGTCTTGAGCTTTTTCAACTTCTCCTTGTGCGTCACCCCGAAGCGTTGCTCCTCGTCGACGATCAGCAAACCAAGATCCTTAAAGACGATGTCCTGCGACAGCAGACGGTGTGTGCCAATGACGACGTCCACCGCGCCAGTCTTCAGGCCTTTCATCGATTCCGTCTGTTCCTTGCGAGAGCGGAAACGGCTGAGCACCTTGATATTAAACGGATACCCAGAGAATCTCTCGCGAAACGTCTCATAGTGCTGCTGCGCAAGAATCGTCGTCGGTACAAGCACGGCCACTTGCTTGCCTTCGATCGCCGCTTTGAATGCCGCGCGGATAGCAACCTCCGTCTTGCCATACCCGACGTCTCCGCAGAGCAGTCGATCCATCGGCCGAGGAATCTGCATATCCTTCTTGATTTCCCGGATTGCTCGCAGCTGATCGACCGTCTCCTCGTACGGGAACATCTCCTCGAATTCTTTCTGATAGGGAGTGTCCTCGCCGAAACCAAAGCCGGTTGTCGCCTGGCGTTCGGCGTACAACTTGATCAAATCGTCCGCGATATCCTGGACAGAGGAGCGTACTTTGGACTTGACCCGGTTCCATTCCGCCCCGCCCAGCTTGCTGACCTTCGGCTCTTTCTCTTCGTTGCCGACATACTTCTGGATCAGATCGAACTGCTCGACCGGAACAGACAGACGGTCTCCGCCCGAATAGACGATATGAAGGTAGTCCTTGTGGAATCCGCCGACTTCTAGCGTGCCAATGCCTAAATACTTGCCGACGCCGTGATTCTGGTGTACGACATAATCGCCGACTTTAAGCTCGGTATAGCTCTTGATCCGCTCCGCATTGTCCAAATGGCGATCGACTCGACGCGCTTTCCGCTGCTTCTGAGTGAACATCTCGCCTTCGGTAATGACGACAAGTTTGATGGACGGCAACTCAAAGCCGCTCTGCAAGTTGCCCTGCAAAATTTCTGGCGTCTCGATATGGTAGTCTTCCAGCACCCGGCGCATCCGATCGGCGCGTTCGGCGTTGCCTGCGAGCATGAGAATACGAACGCCGCTTTTGCGCCAGCGTTCCATCTCTGCCTTAAGTACGTTCATCTGCCCGTGAAAGTTCTGCATGGAGCGGCATACGAAATTAATGATGTTTTGCGGCTGTGTATGCGGAATTTGCCTGACGAAAAGCGACAGGTAAACGGTTTGATAACCTTTCGGATATAGCGCCTGCTCCGCTCCTACCGCTAGTACGAAGCCGGGCAGCGATTTGCCTTGCGAGAGCAGATGGGTCGTCCACTCCGACTCGTCGCGTTCCAATTGACGTGCCGTTTCCCCCAGCCTGTTCGGTTCGTCCATGAGCAGAATCGTGTCCTTCGAGACATAATCCAGCAACGTTTGGCGTTCCGGATAGAGGAGGGAAATGTATTTGTAAATTTCGGAAAAATACACATTTTGCCGTAAAAGTTCGATTTCCCGGGTAATTTCGGAGCTTAGCCGTTCTTTGGCCTGCCGGTCGGACATTTTCTCTAGTTGTTTATCAAGCAGGTCATGCGCATGCTGTGCCGCATTCTGGAATCGACGCTCGCCAGCGATCCATTCCCGACTCGGCTGAACGGTATATTGCTCGATTTTGTCGATAGAGCGTTGGTCCGTCGGATCGAACGTCCGAATCGAATCGAGCTCGTCGTCGAACCATTCGACGCGATAAGCGCATGCGGACGCAAGCGGGAAAAAGTCGACGATGCCCCCCCTCACGCTGATGTGCCCTTTCTGCTCAACACGGTCAACCCGCTCATAGCCGAGCTCGACCATGTTACGAAGGAACTGCTCCATCGGCAGCGTCTGACCGACTTTCAAGTCGATGTGCGCCTCCGACATCGTCTTCAAGTCGGGTTGGAACCGCCGAATACCTGCGAACGGCACGACAAGAACACCTCGAAAGCCTTCCGCAAGCTTGAGGATGACTTCCAGGCGACGAGCGGATGTTTCCGGGCTGGAGATGGCTGTCTCGGCTGCAATCAGCTCGTTGGCGGGATAGAGCAGCACTTCTTCGGGCGTGAGACATTCCTGCAGATCTTCCGCCATCTTCTGAGCGGAAAACATATTATGAGTAACAACAAGAATAGGCCTTTGCAATTCCCGGTACAGCCCGGCAATTGCCGCTTGGCGCGCGGAGCCCGACAGGCCCGCGACGAGCTGTTCCCGCATACCGCCTCTGAGCCCCTGGATAACGCTGACCAAGTCCGGGTCGGTCACCAGCGATTGAATGAGCGGCTTCATGGCATTTCCCCTCTCCGAATACACGCCTTGCGCACTTTAAGAGATCTGTCTCGTTCGGCCGACGCGCCAACGACAGGACGCCGTCGTCCGATGGACGGCGGCATGACGTCTATGGCGCAACCGATTCACTTTTTGCATCTTCGAAAATAAAACTTCCTCGGCACTGGGCAACTGCTTGCGAAAATGGCGGAGCGACGCGGGCGGCTCCGTCCAACCGTCACATAGGTGGTGGCAAGACGCTGTAAGCCGGTTTTACCGACTTATTTCGCCGAATCTGCACCTTCAGCACGCTGTAAGCCGGTTTTACCGGCCTATTCCGCCGAATCTGCACCGTCAGCAGCCTGTAAGCCGGTTTCGCCGGCTTATTTCACCGATTCAGCACCTTCAGCACGCTGTAAGCCGGTTTTACCGGCCTATTCCGCTTAATCTGCACCGTCAGCACGCTGTAAGCCGGTTTCGCCGGCTTATTTCGCCGAATCTGCACCGTCAGCACGCTGTAAGCCGGTTTTACCGGCCTATTCCGCCGAATCTGCACCTTTCAACAATCGCTTTCTCGCAACGACGCCTACCATGCGGCCGCCAAACACACAACGCAGCCGGTACAATAGTCGAAATAATCTTCGACATACCGAAAACCGTCAAGAAAAAAGCCCCGGCACAAGCCAAGGACTCCTTAACGATAACTGACACGCGAGAACCGGCGATTACTGCAGCGGATTGGACAACAGAGCAAGCTCCGGATGAGCGTCCAACGTCTGGCTGCAATATTCGCAAATGACCCGTACAGTCACGTCCCCGTTGGAATTATACGCTATTATACGCTTTCGCTCTTCGGGGGTCAAGAATTGCAAACCGAGCCGGTATTCCGCAACTTCGGCGCTCTCGAACCGCCCGAGGGACATGTTGCAATGCCTGCAGACGTAGTTTACAGCCATATGTATGCCTCCTGGAGTTCGGATATGCGGCAATAGCCGCTTCTTCCTCCAGTATTCCCCGAATCCGACAAGTTCATGCCGATCCGCACGCCCCATACCATCCGCTCTTACGCTTTGGCGTTGAACTTGGCCATCGTCTGCTCGAACGAGTGCTGCAGCGCATACTCTATCGCGTCGCATGCTTCCTCGATCGATTGTCGCAGCGATTCTTGCTCCTTCTTAGGGAAGGATGACAGCACGTAGTCGGAAATAACGATGCCCGGCTCCGGCCTAGAAATGCCGACTCGTACTCTGTTAAATGTCTGCGTTCCGAGATGCTGAATAATCGATTTAATGCCGTTATGGCCGCCCGGACTTCCTTGGTAGCGAAGCCGAATGCGTCCCGTCTCGGTATCGAGGTCGTCATACACGACGATAAGATCGTCGATGGTCGTCTTGTAATAGTCCATGAACGCGCGAAGCGACTCTCCGGATAAATTCATATACGTCATTGGTTTGATCAATGCAACCTTCTCCTGGCCGACGCGAGCCTCGCCGACTAACGCCTTGCATTTGTTCGTGCCGACTTCAGCGCCCCACCGGCGAGCCAACTCATCGATGACCATGAAACCCGCGTTATGGCGGGTTCGGGCATAATTGGCGCCGGGATTCCCCAATCCGACGATCCAACGCATAACTTTCCACATCCTTCAATATATCTTGTTAAGTGTCTGGATTCGGGTTTTCCCGGATTTCCGAAAATTTTAGCGAAAGAGGTGCAACGATTGCCGTCGATTCTGTGTCCTAATGAGTACACATACAATTCGCAGACTACATCCACAGAGAAAGGGGGGTGAATTGACGTGTACATGAACGGCCAAATGATCTACGAAGATCAACACTTCTTAGATCATATGTGTTTAGAAGTGCCCGTGCAAATTTATTGCGGCAGACGCCATAGCGACATCGGGTTCATCGAATATTATGGCAAAGAATTTGTTCAGGTCAACAATATTTTCTACAACCGCAAGCAATTTACCTTCGTCTCCCGGCCAGGTTATTAAGCTTTAAGCGAGAGCGATGTAGACGCCTACGAGAAGGGCCGCGCCATAACAGCGCGGCCCTCTTTTATGTTCAGCCCTTATCCACCGCTTGCGCGGCTTCCGAATGCTTGCGGTCTTCCTCCGCCTCATCCGCCATCGCTTCCAGTTCATCCTCCGTGCGTTCCTTTTGAGGAGCCAGCACCGCGATGACGACCGTTTCCGGGTCCTGTGTCGCTTCGACGCCCGCGGGAAGCTGCAGATCGGCAACCGTCAGGTGATCGCCCATCTCCAGCGTACCGACATCGATTCGGATGACGTCCGGAATGTCCTTCGGATAACACTCGATCTCCACTTCGTGGAGGATGAGTTGCAGCATGCCGCCTTCTTTCTCTCCGGGGGAGACGCCAAAGACGTCCACACGGGCGACCGTCGATACCTTCTCGTTCATATCGATGCGATGGAAATCAATGTGCAGCACTTTGCGCGAGATCGGATCTCGTTGCAAGTCCGATAACATGACGGGCTGAACGCCTGCCCCCGGCACGTCCATCTCCAACACTGCATGAGAGTGGCCGCTCAACACATTCGCAAGCTCTTTGGCATCTATCTCGATCGCAGCCGGCGATGCCAGCCCTTTCCCGTAGACGACCCCGGGTATTTTCCCCGCGTCGCGAATGCGCCGTAGCTCGCCCTTTGTGGTCGCATTTCTAGCTTGCGCTTGCAAAGTCGCCGTCATCTCCACTACCTCCTCGGTTAAGCTTGATCTTGTTTTGCCCTAGGAAGGTGGGGATTAAACATAGGAATTGGCGACGAAAGACAAACGACGAGCATCCTCAAGCGTGCGGTTCGAACAGCTTGCTAATCGATTGTTTCTCGTGTATGCGCACGATGGCTTCGGCGATAAGCGGTGCGACGGACAACACCTGCATCTTCGATGTACAGTTCGGATCCTTAAGCGGAATCGTATCCGTGACGACGATCTCCACGATCGGCGACTCCTCCAACCGGGAAATAGCCGGGCCGGACAAGACGGGATGCGTACAGCAAGCGTAAATATCGCGAGCTCCGGCTTCTTTGAGCGCATTGGCGGCAAGGCAGATCGTACCGGCCGTGTCAATAATGTCGTCGATCAGAATCGCCGTCCTGCCCGAAACATCGCCGATGATGTTCATCACTTCGACAACGCCGGGTTCCGGCCTGCGCTTGTCGATGATCGCAAGCGGGGCTTGCAGCGTATCCGCCAATCTTCTGGCACGAACGACGCCTCCGTGGTCCGGAGAAACAACGACGGGGGACAGGAGGTTTTTCCCGTGAAAATAATCCCCCAGAATCGGAACGCCAAGCAGATGATCGACCGGGATGTCGAAGAAGCCCTGGATCTGCATCGCATGCAGGTCCATCGCGATGACCCGATGCGCTCCCGCAGTCTCAATCAGGTTTGCGACCAACTTCGCCGTAATCGGATCACGCGATCTCGCTTTCCGATCTTGACGCGCATAACCGTAATAGGGGACAACGACGTTAATTGTCGCCGCGGAGGCCCGCTTCAGCGCATCAACCATGACAAGCAGTTCGATCAGGTGATCGTTTACCGGCGCGCTTGTCGACTGAATGACGTATACGTCGTCGCCCCGAACGCTATCATCTAGCTGGACATGAATTTCCCCGTCGCTGAACCTTTTCATAGCCACGTTGCCAAGCTCGACTCCGATATTCCCTGCGATCGCCTTCGCGAGAGCAGGGTTGGAACTGCACGAGAATAGCTTTAATGTTGGATCCGAATAGGCCATCGCCATCGTAACCGCCTTTGTTATTCGGTTTCTCTTTCCTTTTTGGCGCGCGCGCGCGCCCGGAACTTCTCCGCATAGCCTGGCTTGTTGACTTGACGCTCGCGGGCGATCGCCAGATCGTTGTCCGGAACGTCGTGCGTAATGGTAGAGCCGGCGACGACGTAAGCGCCGTCTCCGATCTTAACCGGCGCGATCAGGTTGGCATTGCTGCCGATGAACGCGTCGTCTCCGATGACCGTCTTCGATTTATTATGCCCGTCGTAATTGGCCGTAATCGCTCCGCAGCCGATGTTGACTTTGGAGCCGACAACCGCGTCTCCGATATAGCTCAGATGAGGCACCTTGCTATGATTTCCGATTGTCGCATTCTTAATCTCTACGAAATCGCCGACTTTCACGTTCTGCCCAAGCTTCGCGCCCGGACGCAAATACGCGAACGGACCGACTGTACTGTCATCGCCGATAACGGCTCCTTCCGCAATCGACTGACGAATCGTCACGCCATTGCCGACGATCGTGTCGGTCAATTCCGACTGCGGCCCGATCAGGCAATCAGAACCGATCTCCGTCCGTCCTTTCAGCACAGCTCCCGGGTAGATGACCGTATCGGAGCCGATCGACACTCCCGCTTCAATATACGTATTCTCCGCATCGATCAAAGTCACGCCGTTCATCTGGTGCCCAGCGTTAATCCGCAGCCGCATGAGTCGTTCCGCTTCACCAAGAGCGATGCGATCGTTCACACCGATTGATTCCGCCGGATCGGCCGCGATGTGCGCAACGATTTTCTCGCCGTCACCTTTCAAGATGCCGATAACGTCAGGCAAATAATATTCGCCTTGCGCGTTCGCATTCGTCACCCGGGATAGCGCGTCGAACATCTTCCGGTTATCGAAACAATAGGTCCCCGTATTAATCTCGCGAATCTTCACTTCATCCACAGAACAATCCTTGTGCTCAACGATCTTTAACACAGCGCCGTCCGTTCCGCGCACGATCCGTCCGTATCCGGCAGGCTCATCCAGTTCGGCAGTCAGCACCGTCGCAGCCGCTCCCTGAGAGACGTGAGCCGTCAACATCGCTTCGATCGTCTCCGTTCTAACCAGAGGCGTATCACCACAGATGACAACTGTAACACCGTCCTCGTCGCCGATAAGCGCCTTAGCTTGCAGGACTGCGTGTCCTGTTCCAAGTTGCTGTTCCTGCAACGCGAATTCGACCGCCCCTCCGCCGACTTTCTCCTTCACCGCTTCTGCGCCGTGACCGACGATGACGACGGAACGCTGAATGTCAGCCCCCCGCACCGCGTCCAGCACATGCTCAACCATCGGTTTGCCGCATACGGGATGCAATACTTTATATAACTTCGATTTCATGCGCTTGCCCTGTCCTGCGGCAAGCACGATCGCCATTTTCTTCGTCATGATGAATAAACTCCTTTCGGTTTGCTTTCTTCCCCCCACTTCATCAGAATCATAGCTTATTCTCTTACAATTGAAAAGAGAGCCTGTCCGGCTCTCTTCTCGATTGTACATTATTATGCCCCTTCGACCATAACTTCTTCTTCTTGCGCTGCACGTTCGTATTCCGCCAGAACGGCCGCTTGGATCTTCTCGCGCGTCCCCGAAGAAATCGGATGAGCGATGTCCCGAAATTCTCCGTCCGGAGTCCGTTTGCTCGGCATAGCGACGAACATGCCATTGTTGCCATCGATGACCCGAATATCGTGTACGACGAATTCATTGTCGATCGTGATGGAAGCAATCGCCTTCATACGCCCCTCCGAATTGACGCGGCGGAGTCTCACGTCTGTAATCTGCACCTGTGTTCACCACCTTTGTCCCTCAGAAAGACTTGGTGTAATATTCCACGCAGATGAGCCAATTCCTTCTTAAATATGGTAAAAGCATTGTTAAAATTGAAATAAATTTTTAATTCCTGACAGTTTCGACAGATATCGCCGCAATCAGTTCGATTTCGACAAGCACATCTTTCGGAAGCCTTGCCACTTCTACGGTTGAGCGGGCTGGCGTGTGGCTTCCAAAGTAAGAAGCGTACACCGAATTAAAGTCTGCGAACTGGTTCATGTCCTTCAAAAACACCGTCGTCTTCACGACATCGCGCAGTTCTGCACCTTCCGCTGCCAGCACCGCTTTCAAGTTGGTGAGCACTTGGTGTGTCTGCTCCTGGATCGTGCCGACGACCAGCTCTCCCGAAGAAGTAAGCGGAATTTGACCCGATGTATACAACATATTGCCGACGAGCACCGCTTGCGCATAAGGGCCGATAGCAGCTGGCGCTTCCGGCGTAGACACGATCTTCAGTTTGGACGTCATTCTTAAGCCCTCCTGTGTGAGTAAGTTAGAAAAAGTTCCCTGGCTGTACCTTAATTTGTCTCGTCTTCAAATCCACTTCAGTCAGACGTGCAAGAGACACATAATCGTGCAGCAGTCGTTCCTCGTTCTCGACTTCGCCCGATTCGACGAACACGCCGACTCCGGCGACAACCGCACGGAACTCGTGAAGCAAATCAACCATCCCTTGAATCGTACCGCCGGCTTTCATGAAGTCGTCGATTATCAGCACACGCGACTCTTCCTTTAGCGCGCGGCGGGCGAGCGACATCGTCTGGATGCGCTTCGTCGAGCCCGACACATAATTGATGCTGACCGCCGAGCCTTCCGTCACCTTATGATCCCGCCGAACGATAACGACGGGCAAGTTCAAATATTGCGCTGTCGCATGGGCGAGGGGGATGCCCTTCGTCTCCACCGTCATAATCACGTCGATGTTCCGATCGGCGAATACGGACGCGAACATCCGGCCGACTTCCTGCATAAGCGCAGGCTGGCCGAGTAAATCCGTCATATACAAATAGCCGCCCGGTAGCAGCCGGTCAGGCTGTTCAAGCTCCCGGCAGATCGTTACGATCTTCTCGAGCGCCAAATCTTTGCGGCACTTCGGCACGAACCTTACGCCGCCGGCAGCACCCGCAAGCGTGGTCAATTCGCCTATCCCCTCGTCCTCGAACACTTCCTTGATAATCGCCAAATCCTCGCTGATCGAGGACTTCGCCGACTGGTAACGCTCAGCGAAAGCTGTAAGAGAAATTAACGTATGAGGACGGGCCAATAAGTACTGCGTCATTTCAACGAGCCTGGCGCTTCGTTTCAATTTTTTCACGTGCTCCTCTCCCGTCCAAATCCGAATATTGTAAACGTATCATAACATTATCATCCGTTTTTCTTCAACATAAACCGACCAAATGTCTCCATTATGTAAGCATTCTTGCCACAAATACTTCTTTGCAGAAGCCTCTTAAAGCGTTATAAACGCGTGCGACTTTAATTTCCTTGGAGACGAGTCCGAATACGGTCGGCCCGCTGCCCGACATGAGCACGCCGTCAGCCCCCGCTCTCACCATGCAATCCTTGATCTGCTTAACTTCCGGGTAGCGGTGAAGAGTCACAGACTCCAGCACGTTGCCGAGTGCCGCACACATGTCGGGGAACGATTGGCGCGAGATTGCGCTGAGCATGTCCGGAATCGATGGATGGGACTTTAAGTCGTTGACGCGGAACTTGCCGTACACGTCCGCAGTCGATACGTTAATCGGCGGCTTAGCGAGTATGACCCAACATTGCGGAGGCGCCTGCAAGCTTTCGAGACGTTCTCCCCTGCCAGTCGCCAGCGCCGTACCGCCGCGAATGCAGAACGGCACATCGGAACCGAGTTCCGCACCGAGCGCCTCCAGCTCGGACAATGGCAATTGCAAATCCCACAGACGATTTAGTCCGCGCAGTGCAGCAGCCGCGTCGCTGCTGCCGCCGGCAAGCCCCGCCGCGACCGGAATTTGTTTGTCGAGATGCATATAGACGCCTCGCGTAACCCCGTAACGTTCCTTCAGCAGCCTCGCCGCCTGAAATGCCAAGTTTTTCTCGTCCAGAGGAATGAATCCGACTTGGCTTGTGAGCACAATCTGGTCGCGGGGAAGCTCTTCCATCTCCAGACGATCGGCCACGTCGACCATCGTCATAATCATTTCAACTTCATGGAACCCGTCTTCCCGCTTCCGCAGCACATCTAGCAGCAGGTTGATCTTGGCCGGGGCTTTCTCGTAGATTTTCGTCATTTCCATCCACCGCTCCTATGTAAAAAACCGTTCAAGCTTAATGAATACCGGTTTGATCCGTTCCGATCCGCTTTTGTTTCGTCATGCAAAAATCATTAAATAATTATAACAAAGTGAAATCCGAAATGCGAAAAAGAGGCCGAATCCCGCCCTGCGGAATGTCGCCCTCTTCACACGATACCGACCGACTGCCGTTACGGCTGCTGCGACTTGGCCGCCGCTTGCTCGGCCATCTGGATCGCCCGCTTCACCATATTGCCCGCATCTTTGGTTGTAATGCCGCCCCAGCCTTCTTGCTGCACTTTGCCGTAGAACCCCAAATCTTTGGCCAGCTCTGTCTTCAGCTGTTCGGACATTACGCTTCTTCTTCGGCTCATCGACCGTTCGCCTCCTGGCCCGCATGCTTGGCGCCGACGTACGGCGCCTACCCGTTAGGATGCCCCGGGGACGTCCGCACATGCAAAACGGGCAGCCCCGCGCCCGATTGGCGCGCCGGCTGCCCGTACATTAAACCGCGCAGGTGCGATCAATAATTGATTCGTACCTGTCCCTCGTCATTGCACAACATGACTTCCACGGATTCCGTCAAAATATCCGCGTAGCTGTACGATACCCGCTTAAAAGCGTTCTGTTCCTCGTCCAGCTTTACGATGAAAACCGATGGGTAGATTTCTTCCAACACGCCCGTGCGTTCGATGGTCTTACGACGGCCACCGTTGGCGCGGAGCATGATTTTGGAACCGACGTGCGGCTCCAGGCTTCGCTTGATCTCGAGAAGCGCATTTTTAGCCATGATCCACTACCACCTCTTTCCCTGTAAATTATATCTAAAATCAGGGGAGGTGTCAAACAAAGAGAATATTATATCAACGATGCCATTTTCGTGTCAACGGTCATTTTCCTTGAGGATACGAGGTTTTTCCGAAACAAGCTCGCGATTTGTCACACAATGTTCACATTTTGCTCAGTTGCCGTTGTTTTCAAATTCGGCACTCCGATCCGATATCGTCCCATGGTTTCGATGCCGCCCATGCCTTGACGTCCGCTGATCGTGTGGGCGATGACGTCGGCGATGTTCACCGTGTCCCTGAAGGGCGTGAACGCCGCCCTGACGGCCACGTAGACAGGATCCAGCGCATGGATCATAATTCTTCCCGGCGAGCTTGCAAAGTTGGCCCCTGCGGACAACAGCGCCTCGAAATGGGATTGGCAGGCGCCGGCGACGATGACAAGGGAGTCTCGATTCCGTTCGTACTCTCTGGCGACCTGAACGGCCCGAACGAAATTCAGCGAATTCTTGTAGCTGCTGAGCTGCTGCAAGTCCTCACGCTGCTTCAGCACCCCATCATGGCCCGTAATAACGACGATGTCCGGATGGAATTGATACAGCATCTGCTGAAGCACTTGCGGCATCTGCGATTCGTGGCAGTGCATCCCCTCCGCGGGAACGCGAAGCTGGCCGTACACCTGCATACTTTTCTTTAAGTAATTGGCGTCTCCGTCCAGATGAAGCACTTTGCCCGGCATCTCGAAGAACGGCTGCCGGCGGTCGTCCAGCACTGTCGAGAAACCCACCCTGCCCGTCTGGCGACTTCGTTCCTCGTTCATTCTGCGCAAAGACTCGTTCGCGTGGATGCGCGCCTGGCGCGTCCCACCGAGCTCGTCCGGATTCCGTACCGTTTGAAGATCATTCACGGGAGCGTCGGCCAGCAACCGATAATCCATCCCTCTAAGGACGGCCTGCTCGGCGACGAAAGCCGCAACCCGGAACAAAACGTCCCCGCCATAGGATTTGCGAATAACTAGATCCCCCTGCTTCATGGGCAATCACCTCTTCGTCTATCCTATGGTGGAGGGCGTCCGCCTGTGCGCGTCCGGACGTAATCCGATCGTCATCCGCCATTCCTAGCCGCTGCTTAGTTCTAGTTCGACATGCCGGCTTTCTCCAGTGCCTCGTACACCGCCGCGAATTCCTCCAGGCTAAGCGTCTCGGCCCTACGCTCCGGCTGCACGCCGACTGCCGTCAGCAGCTCGGCTAGCTCGCCTTTGCGGTCTTTGCCGGAGAATGCCGTCAAGTTGTTCGCAAGCGTCTTGCGCCGCTGCGCGAACGCAGCTTGCACGACGCGGAAGAAGCTATCCTCGTCGCGCACATCGACTGCGGGCGCCGGGCGCCGCTTCAGCCGAATGACGGCGGATTCAACGTTCGGCTCCGGGATGAAAGAACTGCCAGGCACGACGCAGACGACCTCGGGCTCGCAATAATACTGGACCGCGACGGTTAAGCTGCCGTAATCCTTACCGCCCGGTTTTGCCGCCATACGTACCGCCACTTCCTTCTGCACCATCACAACGATGTTCTCTAGCGGCAGCCTGTCCTCCAGCAGCTTCATGATAATAGGCGTCGTGACGTAATAAGGCAAGTTGGCGACCACGCTAACGCCGGACAAACCTGCGAACTTCTCTTCCCACAGCGCGCGCAAGTCTGTCTTTAGCACGTCCCCATGCACGACGCTGACGTTGCCATAGGGGGACAATACATCTTCCAGAATCGGAAGGAGCCTCCGGTCGATCTCGACCGCCGTCACTTTGCCAGCTGTCTTGGCGAGTCTCTCCGTCAACGAACCGATGCCGGGACCGACTTCGAGCGCGCCCTTCGTCTCGTCCAGATCCGCCGCTTCGATGATCTTGTCCAGCACGTGCCCGTTGATCAAGAAGTTCTGACCGAGGCTTTTCTTGAACGTAAAGCCGTGTTTGCGAATAATGTCCCGCGTGCGCCCCGATGTCGCGATTGCCTTCTCCGCCTGAACTTTGTGTGCGCCCTGCTCTTTCGTTTCTTTCATGCTCCTCTATCGCCCTTCCCGCTCTACCTGTTCGAGTGCGGCCAGAAACTCCGTCCGCGTAATCCGAAACATGCGGCATCTCTTGAAAAATTGTTTGCCGTTCGCGTAACCGATGCCAAGCAGTTCGCCCATCCGTTCCCTTCTTCTGGCCGACGAAGCGTGCACGATCAGCCCCGCATCGAGCAGATCGCTCCACTCCAGCCCATCTGCCATAACGGTCTCGCTGCCCGCAGCCGCTTCCGGATCTCTGACGCTCGCCAGCGCCCTGCGGATGGCATCGTCTGTCGCATGTTCGACGCCGATGCCCCGGCGGCTTCTTGCTTCGTCCTTCGTCAAGAACGCGTGCTTGCAGCCGGGCACCCGCTCCGACACCCTTTTGCGTATACGCTCTCCCGGCGAGTCGGGGTCGGTCAGCACGATAACCCCTCTGCGGGCTTGTGCCAGTTCGATGCGCCGCAGGACGCTTTCATCGATCGCCGAACCGCCCGTCTCGATCGTATCCGCGCCGACCGCCCGCTGCACGGCGGTCGTATCGTCCTTGCCTTCGACAACGATGACTTCCCGGATGTTCAACCTGTTACCGCCTTTGCCGTAATCTTATGGTTACAAGCGTATATGAACTTGACCGATACATCAAGTGCGCACCTTTGCTTCCATGGCAAAAGAATCGGGAAGAAGCCGCATAGGCCTCTCCCCGATTCCTGAACTCGCATATAAGGCGTCGATCAATCCGCAGACGGTTTGACCGGGCCGATGACGTATACCTTGAACCCGCGCTTCGTGCCGAACTTATCGACGTGGGATTCGCTCTCGTAGTAGACGTCGATTTTCTTGCCCTTGATCGCCCCGCCGGTATCTTCCGCTCTGCGGAAGCCGATCCCTTCGATGTATACCCACCAACCGATCGGAATGACGCGCGGATCGACCGCAATCGTGCGACCTTCCTGGACGACCGCTCCCGAGGCAGTGACGCCGTAGTCGGAATCGCCTTTTTTCTTGCCTGTCGACGAGAAACCCGCGGAATACGCAGTAAGCGTCACGTTCGTCAGCAGACGGCGGATTTTAACCTGCTTCCCGTTCAAGCTGACGAATTGGACTTCGCCGGCTCGAGGTCTTCCCATGAAGGAAGCCGTCGCCACTTCCGCCTTCTTCTTCGTGCCGATAGCAACAACCTTCTGTACAGCCGGTTGCGCAATGACTTTCTCGACCATTTCCTGGCTGACGAGTTTGCCGTCCTCATAGACGCGTTCCGTCTTGTAGACGACAACACCCGCTTTGCCTTGCTTAATGACTTTCGTTTTGCCAACTTCCAGATCGGCGTTCTTCTGTTCCAAGACTTTAAACGCAATCGGAAGTTTCGTTTCGGTCATTTCCTTGCGCACCCGGACGACCGAGACGGTCATTCCTTCGGCTAGCGACGTACCGATCGCCGGAGTAACGCGATCCTCTCCCGCGATGCCGAGATTCAATGTGCCGAGCGCCTCGCTTACTGTATCGGCGGTCGTATGAACCCGTTGCTCCTTACCGTCTGCCTTAACCGTTATGCTTACCGCCCGATCAATGACGATCCGGCTTCCTTCGTCCAGCTTGTCGGTCAATTGTCCTGACAGGGTGTCGTAAGGACCGACGTGAATGTTGCGTTCCGCGAGCAGTTCTTCGACGCTGTTGGTCTGGGTGGCAATAACGGAGGCGACTCCGTTATCAATAATCGTGATGTTCTTGGTGGCCGCCTTTTGCAAAAGCGACATGAACATCATCGTGATGGCAAAAACGAGAATTGCGCCCAAAATGGCTACGCGCAAATGCTCATGCTTCCATCGCAGTGCGATAAGCTTGCCGGTCGGTCGTGGATCATGGGTTTCCTCAACAGGAATACTGCCCATTTTCTCGTTCCCCCTCATAGCCCCGCCGTCGACTGTGATGCATGATACTTGTCAGACGCGACTAATCCATAATGTTAACGACGCTTCGGTGATCGCCCTCATATCTGTTTGTAGGGGCTCCCGAAATTTCACGCCGCCTCGTCCAGTCGTGCTTCTCAACTTTGAGTTCATACCCCTGGGCGTATGAGAAAAGTTGCGCATGCAACACAAAAAGCCATCGAGACAGAGGATCTGTTCGTGGCTTCCGCAGTTGGATGGATAGAATAGTATCGCGGCACGAGTTGACCTCTCTCTATAACGCTTACGGGGTTAGCTGTCGGATTCGGGCAAAGAGAGTCGCCCTAATCGCTCCCGGTCAAGACGCGTGGCTCGGATGGAGGCGCGTTCATGCCGCTTGCGATATTCACCCCAAGATTGCTCGGACCGCCTTGGACGAATTGCTTACTCGCCGCCGCGTTGGGTCCCCCGTTCTCCCTATTGGGAGATTAAGCGCACTGGAAAAGGAATGTCATATTGAAACTTCTGATGAAGATCATAACCTCTATCCAACAAAGGTGTAAAGAAGGCGCATCGGACGAATTTCCCTATTTTCATGGGAAAATGGACGTTTCTTCGGTGGAATGAGCGGAAAAAGCCAGTTTTTTCTTAAAATCATTCCGTTTTTCTCTCGAATATTCCGTTTATCTCGCGAGTCCAAAACAGCGCTTGGCGTTCTCACTCGTTATTTTTCCGATTTCTTCCAAAGAAATCCCTTTGATTTCTGCCGCCGCCTCCGCAACAAGACGAACGTAAGCCGACTCATTTCTCTTCCCGCGATGGGGGTGAGGCGTCAAATATGGAGCATCCGTTTCGATGAGCAAACGGTCCAAAGGCACCCTCTCCAGCACCTCTTTAGGCACCCTGGCATTCTTGTAAGTTACTGGTCCGCCGAACGAAATGTGGAAGTTCATATCCAGGCATAACTTGGCCGTCTCCCAGCTCCCGGAGAAACAATGCATAATGCCGCCGATCTCATCTGCTTTCTCTTCCTTGAGCAGCCTGATCACGTCTTCGTGAGCATCGCGATTGTGAATGACGATCGGTTTCTTCAGACGGCGGGCAAGCCGAATCTGCTCGCGAAAAACGACATGCTGCACGTCTTTCGGAGACGTATCCCAATAATAGTCGAGCCCGATCTCCCCGATGGCAACGACTTTCGGGTGGCTGCACAGCCGCTCGATCCACGCCAAATCTTCTTCCAGCTTCATGTCGATTGCATCAGTCGGATGCCAGCCGACGGCGGCGTAGATGAACGGGTACTTTTCTGCAAGGGCCATCGTCGTCGGGATCGTCTCCCGATTAAAACCAATATTAACGATCGTATCTACGCCTGCTTCCCGCGCGCGGGAAATGACCTCCTCGCGATCGCTGTCGAACTTGGGAGAATCGAGATGCGCATGTGTGTCGATAAGCATGATGACGTTGTCTCCCTTCTATTATATAGATAGCTTGTTCCGTGTCTCGGGACTAAGCCGATGAGCGTGCGGGCGCACCAAATCTTCCGGATAATACACGTAATATTTTCCGCGATGAAGACCTGCAATCGATTGGATAATGTCGGATTTCATCGAGATTTCCGTTAATCTGTCCTGCTCGCCAAGCAGCAAAATTGGCGGCTTCTCCTTGCCGTCCGGCAACGCACCTGGCTTGTAGATGTCGTAAGGAGAATCGATCGGCGTATCGACTTCCAGATGGTATTCGGGTTGAAGACCGATCCGCAGCCATTCCTTGCTGACTTCCTCCAGCCATCCGCTGTCTTCGGGGCTTAGAGGAGCGTACTTGTATAACTGCCTGTTCAGAAATCTGCGGCATAAATCCGACAGCAGCTCGTCATCCTCGTCCACCCATTGACCGAACGCCGTCTGCGCCATCGCTTCGTCCAGCTTCAAATAATGAGACAGAGTAAGATTTCCTTCTAATAAAGCATGAAGCGGAGGCAACATGAAGCGGAACCGGAAACCGGTTCGGAACAGATGTCCGGCCCTGTGGAAGATTTGTCTGAGCACGATTTCCGAACTACGGGTTACCGGGTGGAAATAAATTTGCCAATACATCTGATAACGAGACATCAAATAATCTTCGACAGCATGCATCCCGCTCTCCTTCACGACGATGTTGCCCTGGTAAGGACGAAGCACCCTCAGAATACGGTCAAGATCGAACGTGCCGTAATTCACCCCCGTAAAATAAGCGTCCCGAAGAAGATAATCCATCCGGTCTGCGTCCAACTGACTCGAGACGAGGCTGACGACGATCGGCTTCTCGTACTTCTTCCGAATGACTGCCGCCACTTTGTTCGGGAATTCCGGTTCGACCTCCCTCAGCACCCGATTCACTTCCGTATCGCCAAGAATGATCTCGGCCGTCCACAGCTCATGGTCCGTTCCGAAAATTTGCTCGAGCGAGTGGGAGAAGGGGCCGTGGCCCACGTCATGCAGCAACGACGCGCACAAGCTGAGCAATTTTTCCTCTTGCGGCCAATCGACATATCGATTACGCTCAAATTGCGAAATGATTTTCCTTGTAATTTCATATACGCCCAAGGAATGGGAGAATCGGCTGTGCTCCGCTCCATGGAAAGTGAGATAAGATGTGCCTAGTTGGCGTATTCTTCTTAATCTCTGAAACTCCGGCGTATTGATCAGTTTCCAGATTGTCGGTTCTTGCACGTAAATGGAATGATGAACCGGGTCCTTAAATACTTTCTCCTCTTGCAGCGCATCGTGCATCCCCAACACCTCTTTATCGTAGGTTTCGACAAATTCGACACTAAATGTAGAATTTTGTCGAATAATGTCGAATTATAAATTCCTTTGTTTTTAACTGAATTTTGGCTTATAATTTCTCCTAACCGCCTTATTTATAAGGATTATCAGTATTATAGTTCATTAATATTGAGATTATCAGGTTGACTTTTTTGGGAATCGTTGGTACGATAGTAGGCAGAAAACAGAGAACTTTGTCGAATTCTGGCGAACGCGGACAAGCCTAAGCGCATGACTGATGTCCGTTTGTTTTTATTTTAACCCTATGAGAGGAGAATTACCAAATGATGAAATCTACGGGAATTGTACGGAAAGTCGATGAGCTGGGCCGGGTGGTTATTCCGATCGAACTGCGCCGCACGCTGGGCATCGGAGAGAAAGATGCGCTTGAGATTTACGTGGACGGAGAGCGCATCATGCTCAAGAAATACGAGCCTGCATGCATTTTCTGCGGCAACGCAGAGAACGTAACTTACTTTAAAGGAAAAATTGTTTGCAGAGAATGTTTGAAGGATTTACCTTCACCTGTGACAAATTAAAGAAAATAGTTTATAATGAAATTTGTAATTCTAATAATTGTTAATTCCAACCTTTTTATACTCCTTAGCCCCCTCCCGGACTCGATGCCGGGAGGCTTTTTTTGTCCACATGTGGATATCCGTTTATTTTCCCCCTGTTGTTAACAGGAGAGATTGGTAGATGTCCCGCTTCGAGACACCTCTATCCACAGCTGCCGACTTCATCGCGTCTTTACGACTTTGTCCCGCTTGCTCGTAGTGGGCGACATGCATCGCCAGCTCCAGCCCCGCCCACCACGGTCCTTCTCCCGTTATCCCCGTAACGCCGTCCGCGGATAAACGTCCCGGCTCCTGCTCGCTAGCTCCCTCGATCGCGATACAGCACTCTCCGATCGGCGGCGTGGCCTCGACGTAGGCCAAGCACTGGCTTACAGTACCACGTATCGCTTCTTCGTGTCTTTTCGTCAGTTCCCGGATGATTGCGACTTTCCTTCCACTCCATCGTTCGGCAATAACAGCAAGCGTCTTTTTCACTCGATGCGGGGATTCGTAGAACAGCAGCGTACCACTTTCCCGCTCCACATTATCGAGTAATTTGTTTAGTCCTTTGCGCTCCCTCGGCGGGAAGCCGAGGAACAGGAAACGCTCCGTCGGCAAACCGGACATAATTAAAGCGGACAACGCCGCGTTCGCTCCCGGTACCGGTACGACGGGAATGCCTTCCCCGACCGCATCCCTGACTAGATCCGCTCCCGGGTCGGAGATTGCCGGCATTCCCGCATCGCTGACGAGCGCGATGCTCTGTCCTTCAAGCAACAGCCGGACCAATTCCGGTCCGCTCGCTTCGCGGTTATGATCGTGATAGCTAACGAGCCTGTTCTGAATCTCGAAATGGGTCAACAGCTTTCGCGTCTGCCGAGTGTCCTCCGCGGCGATCAACTGCACTTCCTTCAGGATCCGAATCGCGCGGAACGTCATGTCTTCGAGATTGCCAATCGGAGTCGCGACCAAATATAACGTGCCGACACCTTCACGCGTACCGCTGAAGCTCTTCTGCACAGACGCATTTTCTCCATCCGCCGTTTCTCCGGTTCCGGTTCTATCGCTGATCCGTGTCATCGCCCAGTGTCCCCTCCTTCTCGTTCTCTTTCCTCGGGATTGCTTGCCGGCCATTCGGCCGTATGAAACCCGGCAATTCCGCAGCTTGTCCGTAAAACACCGCCAGCAATTCGGGTGTATATTCACCGTCTTCTTCATAAACGATAATTGGGGGAAGCAGGCGGACTTCTGGTTTACCTCCAAGCGTTGCTTCTATTAAGACCATGTTCGCCTCCGCGTCTCTACGGGGGTGAGCAAACCGTAATCGTTTCGGTTCGAGCCGGTATCGGCGCATCAAGTCAATAATATCTGCTAATCGACTCGGCCGATGAACCATCGATACGCGTCCGCCGACACGCACAGCTCTCGCACACGCCGCAATAACGTCATCCAATGTACAACCGATCTCGTGGCGCGCCATGGCTTGATGAATGTTTGTTTTGCGATCTCCGCTGTGCACCGGCAAATAAGGCGGATTCACCGTTACCGCGTCGTATCGGACATCGCCGTCCGGCTTCCACAAGCGCAAATCGTCCTCTATAATACGGATTTTGTCCGACAGTCGGTTAAGCCCAACGCTTCGCTTCGCCATATCCGCCAATCTTGGCTGAATTTCGACCGCATCGATTGCCGCCTCGGTTCGTGTCGTCAGCAACAACGGAATGACACCATTGCCCGTGCATAGATCAAGCACACACCCCCTTGCAGGAACCCCTGCGAACCTGGCAAGCAATACGGCATCCAGCGAGAAACTAAACACTTCGGTGCTTTGGATAATCTTCAAGTCATGGGTCAGTAGATCGTCAAGCCGTTCTCCGGCCAGCAAAGCATGACCGACAGTGTGATCGACAGCTTGATCGGCAGTCGACGACTTACCGTATTCATTCATCGTGCGGTCCTCCGATTTCTGCGTTATTCCGATGGTATGAACTTCCAATCCGAAAACTAAAAACCCTCAATTTCTCACTCGTGTGAGTTGAGGGTTTTACCGATTAATGATCTCGAAATTTATTTACTTGATCCATTGGAAGTTCAAGCGACTCGGCGACTTGTTCAGGAGTGAAGCCTTTGCTTAGCAGCTTTCGTATAATAAAGATTCTCTCCTCTTCCTTGCCTTTCGCCATGCCCTCTTCGATGCCTTCCTCGTAACCCCAACGTTTCCAAGCCGGCATCAGTTCCATAATCGCATCCCCTTCCTCTGGATATTGCTCCCGTAATTCCTTCAAAATAACCTCGTCTTGTTCCTGATCCGGAACAAAATACGTGTCCGCTACGGACATAATAAGTGCGATTCGCGCATCGTCAAATTTCTTCTTCAACTTTAGAATCATCCGTAAATAAGCCGCTCGCAATTCTTTTCTCTCCGTATCATTATAGCCCATTTTCGCTAACAGCGCAGTAGCCACAGGATTGTCGGAATCGACAAAAGTCCTCCAATTCATTCGTTTTAACTCAACTTTCAAAAATCGGAACTGCACAAATTTCATGGCCGGGAATCGACATGGCGAGCGAGTCCGGCTCATCTCGAGCGCTATCCCCTGTAAAAATGGCAATCGGTATGATCAAGCGATGCTCCTTGCGATGTCGTTCAAATAGACGGCTGAAATAAATAAACATTCGTTCATGAAACTCATGCTGCCGGTACGATTGCGGTTCCATATGTACAAGAACATAAGCATCCAACTGCTTAAATCGGGTTTCCAGCAGCAAGTCCTAAGTTCTCGTCTCTTTACCGATCACATCTACCAGCAGCTCCTGCATCAGCAGCCTCGTATGGCTATAATCGAGAAGCACATCCAACTCTGGGAAAAATTTCTGCTTTCCTGATCATCCAAACCTAATCCCCCTTTGACAACGGCCACCAAAAGCAAAACGCCGCTTGCTCCCACATTGGGAGGCAAGCGGCGCGTGCTTCGCGACCGATATTCTTATTCCTATTTACTTAAGAATGACAAGCAGAACAGGCAATCGCCTTCCATACGCAAGTGACCGTAGTACACATTACAAATATGGAAGCCTTCGTGATACAGCCGGGCCAGATTATCGTAGCCCTCACCGACGGCCGAAGACGATTCCGCGGCAACCTGCGAGGAGTCTCCCTTGGCGGCAGCCGGTTCTTCCGCCGCTTCCTGGATCGGGGAGAATGCAGGCTCCGATTCCCGCTTCAGCACTTTGCGCAATTGTTGATTCTCTATGCGCAGTCGCTGATTCTCTTCCAGCAGTTCCTTGATCTTCAGCTTGAGATGCCCGAAGTCGGAATGAACGTTTCCTAGATGCGATTCGAGCTCATCCATGCGAAGGAAAATATCTTTCATGAACAACAATCCACCTCAAGGCATCCGATTACTTATTTCAAGACGACATCGTCAAACGGCAATTCCTTCACTTTACCCACTTCGAACAACTGTACGTGAACGCTCCGGCTTCCGAGATTGATGCCGACGACTTTGCCTTCGCCCATCGATGTGATGACCGTTTTGCCGACGGCCGGCAATTCTTCCTTCGCGCTCTCGTAATTGTCATGCTCATACTTCAAGCAGCACATCAGCCGACCGCACAAGCCCGAGATCTTCGTCGGGTTCAGCGATAAGTTCTGATCTTTGGCCATCTTGATGGATACAGGTTCGAAGTCTCCGAGCCACGAAGAGCAGCATAACACGCGGCCGCATGGACCGATGCCGCCAAGCATCTTCGCTTCATCCCTCACGCCAATCTGCCGCAATTCGATGCGGGTACGGAACACGCCCGCTAAGTCCTTCACCAATTCCCGAAAATCGACGCGGCCTTCAGCCGTAAAATAAAAGATGATTTTGTTCCGGTCGAACGTGTATTCCACGTCCACGAGCTTCATCCTCAGCGCGTGGTCCTTAATTTTCTGCAGTCCAACGGTGAAAGCGCTCTTCGCGGCGCTACGGTTCTCTTCGACCGCCTTCGCATCGGGGTCGCCCGCCACGCGAATGACTTTCTTCAGCGGAAGAACGACATCCGATTCGCCTACCGTCTTCGGGCCTACGACGACTTTGCCGTATTCGACGCCTCGCGCCGTCTCCACGATGACATGCTGATCTTTGGACACCGGATGCTCGGCGGGATCGAAATAATAGATCTTGCCCGCTTTCTTGAAGCGGACTCCCACCACATCGTACAAATCTACCCCTCCCGCGCATTCACCAGAAATTGCTCTAGCGCCAGCTGCGGCGCTACGTGAGCCTTGATGCGCCTTGCCGCCGTAAGAGCCGATTCCATTACCGTGACCCACGACTGGATGTGCCGGCCCCAGGCCGCCTTCGCGATCCAATCTGCCTGATCAGGGAACACCATCTGGTTCTGACGACCGGTCATGACGTAAATCATATCTCTATACCACAAAGCTAACAACTGTAGCAAAATTTCGACATGTTCCGAGAGTTCGGTTTTGAACACTTGCTGCTGGGCTTGTATCAACCCCGCGGCGAACCGGTCCGGACTCTCCTTGCCTAATTGTATCACTACGTTTCGGATATCTGCAAACCAATTCTCTTCTACCAATTTGCGACTGGAATGGAGACCTGCTGCCAGATTCACCGCCGCGCGGGCGAGAAGCGGAGATTTGCCCTCCTGTACGAGCGCCTTCTCCAATGCTTCCCGGTCGCCCGGCACGAACGCCACGAGCTGTGTTCTCGACAATATCGTCGGAAGCACCGCTTGTGCGCTCGGAGCAAGCAGGATCGCCACGACAGGAGATGGCGGTTCCTCCAGAAACTTGAGCAAGCTGTTGCTCGCCTGCACCGTCATCGTCTCCGCGCTTTCGATCACGTACACTTTATATCCCGCTCCGACGCTGCGATAGGATAGTTCCTTCTGCAACGTGCGGACTTGTTCGATTTTAACCGCCGCCCCGTCCGGCGAAACGACGTGAAGGTCCGGATGGTTACCGTGTTCGACTTTGCGGCACTCGAGGCATTCACCGCAAGCGTCGCTGCCGCCTCGTTCGCAGAACAAGGCTTGCGCGAACGCCATTGCCATCTCCATCCGCCCCGAGCCCGCCGGCCCGGCGAACAAATACGCGTGCGCGATCCGGCGGGTCGATAGCGCATTCTGGAGCAGTGCCTTTGCCCGGTGTTGTCCGATAATTTGTTGAAAACCCATAATGGTACTCCTTAAAGAGGTTGCACTTAGAAAACCAGGTTGATCAGCATGCCGCGAATTTCCCCGACCTTCTGCAGCAAGTCCAGACGCCCTTCCTCGCTATGAAGCAGTTCCTCGCCCATACCGATCAACATCGCGTCTACTTCCTCGAGCAACTTATATCTTTTGCCGCGACCTCTCCGGTCCCAGCCTCTTGTTTCCTTAAGTGCAATGCCCCGCTTGACCGTGTCTTCCAGGAAGCCCTTAACCATCTGCCGATAAAGTACAAGCTCCCTTACGGTCATGGAACGGGTTAGACGATCCCCTTGAAGCCGAATATCTTCCAGCTTGCGCTGAAGCTCCTCATGCGTCCGCTGCTCTTCTTGCTGCTGCATGAAATCGCCGAAATTTTGCGCCTGTGCCGGACGGGCAAGCGTCTCTCCCCGTTGCACCGCCTTGCTCATCGGATAAAATCCGGGTTGAATTTTCACGATTGCTCACCGCCCGACATCATTTTAGAAATGTTCAAACCGTTCGACCGGTAGGACGAATACGGCCGCGCCGCCCACCTGTACTTCGACCGGGAACGGAATATACGAATCTGCCGCACCGCTGACAGGCGATACCGGGGTCACAAGCTGATCGCGAACTTTGCAATTCGCGCGAATGACGTCGAGCGCGCTCTGAATGCGATCGTCCTCGATCCCGATCAGGAACGTCGTATTGCCTGCGCGGAGGAATCCGCCGGTACTGGCCAACTTCGTCGCACGAAACCCTTCTTTGATCAACGCATTGGACAGTCGATTGCTGTCCTTATCTTGAATGACGGCAATAAGAAGTTTCATCGAAATCAGGCCTCCTCGATTTGGGATACTGGGGGTCTGCCTACTTATTAATAATTGGACACGCTTACGCGAAAATCCTCTTTCTACTCTTTTTTCAACAATTTCTTCTTTAATATCGCCCAAGCGACTTCTTCGAGCGTATCCGGTTCTACATGAGCGTCCAATACTTTGATTCGATCCGGGAACATTTCGACAACCTCCCGATAGCCTTCACGCACCAGCTTGTGGAAGTTCATACCTTCCAGATCAAGCCGGTTCACTTCGCGCTGCTCGTTAGCTGCAATTCTATCCAGCCCAGCCGCAGGATCGATATCCAAGTAAAGCGTAAGATCCGGCATGCAATCTTCTGTCGCAAACCGATTGATCTCCCACACTTTCTGAATGCCAAGCCCGCGCGCATGGCCTTGGTAAGCCAAGCTACTATCCACAAATCTATCGCAAATGACCACTTTGCCTTGCTCAATTGCAGGCATGACGACTTCAACCAAGTGTTGTCTCCGCGCCGAGGCATATAACAATGCTTCCGTGCGAGGGTCCATTTTTGTGTTGTTGCGATCGAGAATGATTTTGCGAATGGATTCCGCAATAGGCACTCCGCCTGGTTCGCGCGTTCTAATTGTTCTTCTACCCGTTTCCTGATAAATCTTCTGATCCAGGCGTGTAATCAGCGTCGTCTTGCCCGCTCCATCGCCGCCTTCGATCGTAATAAACATCCCGCTCCCGCCGTTCACTACCGCTTTCCCCTTTCGACAAGCCTCGCGAGCCCGTAAGCCGCAGCCGTCACCATGCTTATTACCATCATATCAAAGGCTACATTAAACATAAACAAATGCTTGCCCAAATCCGCTTCCCCGTCGCCGATGAGCGGGATGACGAACGAGAACGCTCCGGCCAAGGCGACAACGGCTAGCGTCTCTGCACCGAGCCGAATGCGGCGCGACGCAGTTGTTCCCCAGACAACAGCCAGCGCTGCTACATACACCGCGAACAGCCCGATGTACGCCGCAGCTTTCGTCGGCATATGAGTCACCTTCCAAGCGCTCCATGTGCTGTATGTGTGTGTAAGCGCGCCCGGCGGTTTGCCTGCAGACGGATCGAAGTTGCCCAGATACGAAGGCCGAATGAACATGGCATTCGCCGCTGCCCGGTCAAGCTTCTGCATGAATCTGGAGGGATGCCTCGCATAATAAAGCGCGACATCCTTCGGACCCAGCTTCTCCAACACTTCCGCGCGCAAGATGGGATCCTTTTGCGGGATGGCCGTATCGCTCTGAAAATAATTCGTACCGGCGAGCACTGCATACTTCTCCGGAATGCCAAGCTCCTTCATATCCTCGGATACGTGCGGCGAGTCCTTCAACACGCCGAAGAAGATCGATTGGTACAGGTTCGTATGACGAAGCCGGTCCGGCGCCGCTATTAACATCACCGCAGAGACAAGGACAAGAATCGCGGCCCCGACTCGCGCATGGCGCTTCCAGACGCCGTCGTCGGCTCGTAGTCCCGCCATCCTCCATGCTAGCAGCGCGAAGACGACGCCAAGCGGGGCATTCTGGATTTTCGACGTGGCAACAGCCAGAGCGGCTGTGATAAACAGCCACAGCAGCTTACGTGACGGTTGATCTGTCGTTGCGATCGCTATTGCCGCTGCGACCATGAGCAGCATGCCGACAAGTGCATAGGGCTCACCGAAGAACGATTGAAAATAAGCCAGATAGCCAATATCGGCGAATACGAACAGCAGGCTTGCTGCCAGCACGATTGCGACAAACAGTGACGCTCTCCTCGAATCCGCCTTTGGCGCACGCCTGACAAACAGCGTGACAGCCCATACGAACAGAATCGTATAAAGGGCGCCGAGCACCCTGATGTCGAAAACATGGACGTCGATGATTCTGCCAATGAACCCGGCGAGCGCCACGAGCAGCACATGTGTAGAGACGTAGCTGCCAATACCGAAATCGCCGTAACCGAAGCTCTGATAGGCGTAACGGAAATACAACATGTCCCGCGAATCGTTCGGGTGCAGCGGCATGATCCCCGTACTTGCGAAGACGCGACCGAAATCGCCGTTGTCCGCCATGCCGACGATGGGCGGGAGCATAATTAAGCTTATGATGAGTGCAACCGCCATGACACCGGTTACCCATGCTACCAGTACACGCATATCTTTTTTCCATATTTCATCAAGCATACCCTTGAGTCTCCCTTACCTTTCAATTGGCGCGAACTTCGATCGTAAGCAGCCGTGAATCTTGCGCGCCTTGTATTTTCGCTCCTTCTTGCCGCCACTTGAGCAAGGCTCGAATCGTTTTTACCGTAATCTGTTCCCCCGGATACAGGACGGGAATGCCCGGAGGGTAAGGTATAACCCATTCTGCAGCTGTGCGCCCTTCGCTCCGTTCCAACGCAATCGACTCGGACGAGTAAATCTCCCTGTCGAACTTTACCGGTTCCGGCACGTTAGGATTCGGATCGACGGCTATGGCTGGCGGCACGGAGTGCAACAGACTGTGTTCGACATGAGAGGGCGCAGACAACGCCTTCAAAGCTTCCAGCAGCTTGAATCCGTCGGCGCTTGTCGATCCCGTACCGAATGCCAGTACGACGTATCGATCATCCGCCATTTCCGCTAGACATAATCGCTCGGCCAACTCGTCTCGCAGTTGAAAACCGTTCAACCGCCCGCTCGCATCGAACAATACAAGCTTGAGCGGATCGTACGTTATGCCTTCTGTCGCATACGGACCGTATCCGAGCGCCCGGAAGTTCGTTCCCTCCAGCTCTTCAACGACAAGCGCTACAGCGCTTAAAGCTTCGGCGAACGCCGCCTCCCCGCCCGCTTGAACTTCCCGTCTTGCCAAGTCGAGCGAAGCCATCACCGGATAGGAAGGGCTGGAGCTTTGAATCATCGTCAGCGCTTCTCGGATTGCCCCCCTCGGCAGCCGTTCACCCTGCATATGAAGCATCGCTCCCATGGTCATTGCCGACAGCATTTTGTGCGTCGATTGGACGACGAGATCCGCGCCGGAACGCAGCGCCGACTCTGGCAAATCGGAATGAAAACCGAAATGAGCGCCATGCGCTTCATCTACGAGGACTGGAACATTCGTTCGGTGAGCAATTTCGATGAGCGGCTGTAAGCGTGTCGCCATCCCATAGTAATTGGGTGTGGACAGAATAACGGCTTTGGCCTCGACTCCGTATCGATCCAGCGCTTGCGCCAGCAACTCCACGCTCGGCATCGTCGCGAGCCCCGATAGGCGTTCGATCTCCGGCTGCAGCAATATGGCCCGTGCTCCTGCCAGCATGAGCCCGTGTATAATCGATTTATGTACGTTGCGTTGTAAGATCACGAGATCGCCGGGGCGGCACATACCCAGAATCATCGCCAAATTGCCCGCCGTGCTCCCGCCGACCAGGAAACGCGTCTCTTCCGCTCCGAAACATGCAGCAGCCAACGCCTGCGCCTCGGCAATCACGCCCTCCGGATGATGCAAGTCGTCCGTATCGGACAGCTCCGTCACGTCGAGCGGCAGCAGAGCGCGATAAAATGATGACGCCCCTTCATCGTAAGCCCGCTGTTTGTGCCCAGGCACGTGAAAAGCCGCACCTCCGCGCGCAGCATGAGCTGCCAATGCTTCGAATAACGGTGCTTTTTCGGAATAGGGTTTCAATCGCATATGCCTCCAAATCGAATAAGTCCCATTATAGCAAAAAAAGGAACAACGTTTCCGTTGCCCCTCATTCCCTCTTACCGCTCAGAGTGACTATCAAACATGAAACTTCACCCATAACCGTCTCATTCTGCGCACGAAAAACGGATATTTCTCGTCTTCTGTCTCCGTCTTTACCATCTCGCTCTCGCATGAAGAACATATGAATTCGGTAACAATCGTCATTCCTTCATCTTTCGGCTCCCCGCAAACCATGCAGGTGCGGCGTTCATTCTCGCTCATGAACATCCCCGCCTTTTCCTATTGTTAGCTCTAGTATGCCCGAATTCTATGAAAATAAACGTATATATCAAGTTAACACAAAGCTTTTTCCTAACATTATAGCCTTCGCCCGCCGATAGTATTGAACAGAACCCGCTTTTTTAGGGAGGACACGCAATCGTGACGGATACGCAAGCCAGCCGCGAAGCCACTTTCTATCATTATACGTTAATACGCAAAATTGCGCTTCGGCCGGAAAGCAAATACAGCTACATGTTAACCGCCCTGTTCGCAGGGGGATTTCTCTATTTGATCTACGAGTGGACCGGATTGATCTATGCCGTGGTCGGTGCCGTTCTGATGCTTCTCGTGCACGCGCTCGTGCTTCGCATGACGTTAAGACGCGTAGACAAGCTTTCCGAGAAACGATGGACGTTTCGCCGCGATTGGCCCTGGTTCGGTCCGCTGCCTATTATGGATACCCAGCTTCGGCTTTTCCGACGACTGCACTTTCATCTGGCTCTCGTCGGGTGCTGCGTAGCAGGATTATTCTATCCTTGGGCCCACTCTTCGCTCGTCATCGCAATGGTGTATTGGCACGTCTGGCTGTTGACGCCTCGAATTCAACTGCTACATAAACTGCGCAAAGAAAAAGGAGATGGCGTTATCCGTCTCGAATCGCGAGAGGTGTCATATTATCATCAATAAAAAAACAACTTGCACCCGCGAGGCTGCATGTTGTTTTTTTGTTGTTCTGCGCTGTTAAATTAAAGCAATTGCTAGCAGCGTAAACAACGACAACGCCACGATATCGAATCCGGGCGTAAATCCGCCCCCGAACCAGCCCGATATGCGTGCGTCTCCCGACGTTCTCAGATAAACATTATCCCAATCCAGGTCTACGATCACGCCCTCGAAACAGCCGCAGCGCGTATGAATTCGGACTCTCCGATTCATATGTCCCCTACACAAATGGTACATTTCCTCCATATTAATTGTCCTCCCGTTTTTTATATTTCTGCACACCGACATATTATGAGAAATATACCTTCACGGATTGGACGGGTATCCTGCCTGTCATATTTGTTTGTTTGCTGCGTGGTTGGGGCGGTTCAGAAGGCTGAAGCCCTACGCTTCCTTCGGCTGTCCGTTCATCCGAAATTCAGTTGGCGTCAGGCCGGTCGTTTTCTTAAACTGGTGGCTGAAGTAGTGGATGCTCGTGAAACCGAGCCGCTCCGACAACGCATCCAGCTTCTCTCCTTGAAGCAGAGCACGCTTGGCCAGTTTGATCCGCTCTGCGATAATGTACTGCTTCGGTAGCAGGCCGATCTCTTCCTTGAATAGCTTCGAGAAATGGATCGGGTGGTAGCCGCACAGCGCCGCAAGCTCCGATACGGCCCAGTTGCGACTAGGCTGTTCCTGCATCGCATGGACCGCAGGATCGATACGCCCTCGTTGCGTGCCTGATGTCCTGGAATCGGCAATCTGTCGCACGATCAACGTAAGCGCCTGCATCATTAGCGAGCGCATGACAACCGTATACCCCGGTTTCTCCATCTCGTATTCCTTAACAATTCTAGCGAACAATAGTTCAATGCCCGAGACGACCATGACAGGCGGCAGTGAGATTTCATTGCAGTCTGGGATCGCAATCTTTGGTGCTTCCCGCGATTCGCCAAGTTGATTCCGGTCCAATTGCTGAATATAAAAGGCCGGGTGCACCGGCATCGAAGAAGAACTCTTCCAATGAAAATGAATGCTATAGTATTCCGTTCCTGCGGAAGCGCTTAGCCCATACGGCTGTTCCGGCCCATAGAAGACGCATTCGCCGGCTCCAATCGCATATGTTGCAGATCCGATACACAGCTCGGCGCGTCCCGATACGACATAGACGATCTGGCAGTCTGGAATGATCCGTATGCCCCAGTCTACGGGCGTCTGCGTGATCGCACGGCTAGCGAAGTTGACCGTTGGCAATAAATCTTCCAAGTAACGTACCGTCATGCCAGCCCTCTTTTCCGCTGTTGCAAACCTGAATGCACTGACGCGAAATACTTAGAAAAACGCAAGCAGTTATTGGATTTCGAGAAATACACAACTTCCCCAAAGCGATATGATTATGCCAACAACTTCATTATAACAAAACAAGGAGAGTGCAACATTATGCTGACAGCGGAGCAAATTGCGGAGTTTGACGAGAATGGATTTCTTAAAGGAGATATTATTCTGAACGATGAGCAGGTTGAACTTCTACGGAATGAGCTTGACGATGTGCTAGCAGGTAAAACGACCAAGAAACCGGTGCTCAGTCACAATTTGTTAGACTCCGGAGAAGAAAACGATAATGGCGAATCCCCTTACGACGGTATGAAAATGAGCGTAAACGAGAAGGTCGTGCAAGTCGTCAACATCTGGATGGCGAGCGATGCCTTCTATCAGCATGCTTGTAATAAACAAATGACAGAAGAGATCGCTCAACTGAGCAGAACCGACACGCTGCGTATTTGGCACGATCAAGTGCAATACAAACCTCCGGTGACCGGCGGACCGACGGCATGGCATCAGGATCATCCTCTCTGGCCAATTATCCAGCCAGCGGATCTGATCAGCGCATGGGTTGCACTCGACGACGCGGTTATTGAGAACGGCTGCATGTGGATGGTGCCGGGGAGCCACAAGTGGGGTAACCATCAGAAACATTTGGCAAGTGACAAAGGATTCATGCCTTACCATCGTCATCCCGAGCTGCTGCCTGAGGGTGCTGAGATTAAAGCCGTTCCTTTTGAGATCAAGAAAGGCCAGGTCGGTTACCATCACAGCTTAACTTGGCACGGCAGCCCAAACAACCGCTCGCAGATGAAGCGTCGCGCCATCGCCGTTCATTATATGCCTGGCCACACAACTTACGAGCCTGCTGACGGGCATGTCATGCTCAAGTACGTCACCGTCAACAAAGGAGATATTATGCAAGGCAGCCACTTCCCAGTCGTTTACTCGACCGTTGGTGCACGTTAAAAGAGATAGGCGCCGCAGCTGCCAGCCAGCGAGCTGGCGCCATCTTCTCGCTTCATGGAAAAATCCAGTTAGTTGGTCTCTTTCATGCCAAGGACGAGCACGTTAATGGATATATACAGTTATTTCGGGGGTACAGACGGCTAAACCCGCTTAATCGGCGATTTGTAATGGACTTTTCCACGAAGACATTTTGCGCGTGTTCGAACATCCTTCCAACGAGAAAACCGTGTTTACGTACGTTCAAGTAGAGTAGAGAACTGAAATTTCATTGGGGGGGCGGAAGCCCTCCTTCTACTTTTTCAGCTCCCCCTTCATCAAACCGGACGTGAGGTTTTCCCTCATC
>NZ_JBHSMI010000061.1:627-968 GCF_042655525.1 Cohnella soli | reverse complement strand
CGCGGTGAATACGTTCCCGGGTCTTGTACACACCGCCCGTCACACCACGAGAGTTTACAACACCCGAAGTCGGTGGGGTAACCCGCAAGGGAGCCAGCCGTCGAAGGTGGGGTAGATGATTGGGGTGAAGTCGTAACAAGGTAGCCGTATCGGAAGGTGCGGCTGGATCACCTCCTTTCTAAGGAGCTCTTCGGAGCTATAAAAGACCACGGCCCTTTGGGAGTGGCAACCGTTTCTTACGCTCATGTTCAGTTTTGAAAGTGCAATTGCCTTCGGGTAATGCCTTTCAACGTATCAAATCTTGTACCTTGAAAACTGGATAGCGAAACAAAGCGCGAAAG
>NZ_JBHSMI010000061.1:0-617 GCF_042655525.1 Cohnella soli | reverse complement strand
ACTGTAAGCGAAGATGTATCGGTTTCGTTCGACTCATGGTCAGCGCGTTCCGCGCCCGCTTGCGGGAGCACCTAGGAACGAGAGGAGCATTGGAGAAAAGGAAGCGATACATCGGAGCGATTGGTTAAGCTAATAAGTGCGCACGGAGGATGCCTAGGCGCCAGGAGCCGAAGAAGGACGCGACGAACAGCGATATGCTTCGGGGAGCTGTAAGTGAGCTTTGATCCGGAGATTTCCGAATGGGGAAACCCAGCTGGGGTAATGCCCAGTTACGTGCGAGTGAATACATAGCTCGCTCGAGGCACACCAGGGGAACTGAAACATCTAAGTACCCTGAGGAAAAGAAAACAAAAGTGATTCCGTCAGTAGCGGCGAGCGAAAGCGGAGTAGCCCAAACCAAGGAGCTTGCTCCTTGGGGTTGTGGGACGTCTCACATGGAGTCATAAAAGAGAAGATTAGGCGAAGAGGTCTGGAAAGGCCCGTCACAGAAGGTAACAACCCTGTAGCCGAAAGTCTCCTCTCTCCGAGACGGATCCCGAGTACCGCGGGTCACGTGAAACCCCGTGGGAATCCGGCAGGACCATCTGCCAAGGCTAAATACTACCTGGCGACCGATA
>NZ_JBHSMI010000060.1:0-807 GCF_042655525.1 Cohnella soli | reverse complement strand
AGGTGGGGTAGATGATTGGGGTGAAGTCGTAACAAGGTAGCCGTATCGGAAGGTGCGGCTGGATCACCTCCTTTCTAAGGAGCTCTTCGGAGCTATAAAAGACCATAGCTGCTTCGGCAGGATGGCAAACCGTTTCTTACGCTCATGTTCAGTTTTGAAAGTGCAATTGCTTAGGCAATAGCTTTCACAATGAAGTCTGGTTTGGTGGCAATGGCGGAGGGGTTCCACGCGTACCCATCCCGAACACGACCGTTAAGCCCTCCAGCGCCGATGGTACTTGGACCGCAGGGTCCTGGGAGAGTAGGACGTCGCCGAGCCAGTCTTTTTATTGGCCTTTAGCTCAGCTGGTTAGAGCGCACCCCTGATAAGGGTGAGGTCGGTGGTTCGAGTCCACTAAGGCCAACCAACTTTATATCCCATGGGGACTTAGCTCAGCTGGGAGAGCACCTGCCTTGCACGCAGGGGGTCAGCGGTTCGATCCCGCTAGTCTCCACCAACGCAATCTCTTGTACCTTGAAAACTGGATAGCGAAACAAAGCGCGATTAGAAAAGAAGTATCATCTACGTTTACACTTGTGTCTTAAACAAACTGTAAGCGAAGATGTATCGGTTTCGTTCGACTCATGGTCAGCGCGTTCCGCGCCCGCTTGCGGGAGCACCTAGGAACGAGAGGAGCATTGGAGAAAAGAAATCGATACATCGGAGCTATTGGTTAAGCTAATAAGTGCGCACGGAGGATGCCTAGGCGCCAGGAGCCGAAGAAGGACGCGACGAACAGCGATATGCTTCGGGGAGCTGTAAGTGAGC
>NZ_JBHSMI010000059.1:0-967 GCF_042655525.1 Cohnella soli | reverse complement strand
AGGACTAATAAAAAATAATTCTTCTACATTCAACGGAAACGAAGAGATGATTTCTAAATCTTCTTTCATTAGATTTCTATGAGATATCATGGTTTTCCCCTTCGCTTCAGCCGGTTTCGCCTAACGTTCATGTGTTCACGACGTCCCACCGACTTAAGGCGACGAAGTCGCCGGCCGCGAAGCGGTTAGTCGGTGCGGATGTGTCCGGCTGAATCCGCTTCCCTGCTTCTGCCAACTACTTCTCCGAGTCCTCATCTAGCACCTGCCGGACCGAGGGCCGAATGGCCCGAAGCGTGAACATGGTGTTATCTGAAGTAATGGCCTTCGAAGTGTATGCTAAACAATTAATTTACTATTCAACTTAATCCATTCTTGCAACTTTCTATCCTCTTCTTCTGATAAATTAGTTCTTCTCAAAATAATAACTTCTTTATGTTTTACGTTAATATCAAAATAATAGGATTCCTTCAATAGTTCTACTTTCTTTATCCAGTTCCAGTCTCTTTCAACTTTATTACCCGTCGTTTCATCACTAACTAAAATATGTCCTTCCATAAAACTAACTACTAGTCCAAAGTTCTTCCTTTTCTGTAGTAGAAAATAACTTGAAATGATGATAACCATAACACTAAATATCAATAAGGCAATATAAATAGAAAGAAAAAAAAGAACTTTATTATTGACTTGCATTACCTGATTCATTCCATTAAACATAAAAAAACTAGCAATCAGATACAAAAAAATGCTCTTTCTAAGGAAGTTTCTAACCTTTGCTTCAAGAATTGATAAATAACTATAACTTAATCTACGAGTAACTTGATTAATTTCCATGATCTTTTTATCTCCTCTGTTTGCCATTATTTCAGATAACGTTCATGTGTTCACGACGTCCCACCGACTTAAGGCGACAAAGTCGCCGGGCGCAATGCGCTTAGTCGGTGCGGATGTGTCCGGCTGATTCCGCTTC
>NZ_JBHSMI010000058.1:0-284 GCF_042655525.1 Cohnella soli | reverse complement strand
GCGAGCTGGTCCAGGCGCCATGCTGAAGGATCGCTTGGAGCAGATCCGGAATGCCGGCAGCCGTCGCGGACGTCTCGCCCACCGACCAGGCGTCGCCCATGGCGAGCAGCTGCCGCGGATCCGGACTGCCGGCGACCGTGGCGCCGATCGCGCGAGCTGGTCCAGGCGCCAGGCAGAACGATCGCTTGAAGCAGATTCGGATCGCCGGCAGCTGTGGCGGACGTCTCGCCCACCGACCAGGCGTCGCCCATTGCGTTGCAGCTGCAGCGGATCCGGACTGCCGG
>NZ_JBHSMI010000057.1:0-3782 GCF_042655525.1 Cohnella soli | reverse complement strand
TAAAAGAATCAGATTTATATAATGTTCTTCAAGCGTGATGATTTCCCTTCCTGTTCTAGGAATTTATTGTTGACTGTACTGCACCGGTTTCAGATAACGTTCTGTGTTCACGACGTCCCACCGACTTAAGGCGACGAAGTCGCCGGGCGCGATGCGCTTAGTCGGTGCGGATGTGTCCGGCTGATTCCGCTTCCTTGCTACTGCCAATTACTTCTTCTCTGAATCCACTTCGGACTCCTGCCGGACCGAGGGCCGAATGGCCCGAAGCGTGAACATGGTGTTATACGCAGTTGTTCTTCCTTGCTACCTTCCTCGATTATTCTACGTGATCCAACTTCAGAAAAGTAAATCCGACCTCGAATGTATCCAGAACCTTACCCCCGCTGCTTCGATCATGCCCACTTCTCGCTGTCTCTAGATACGTTAACTGATTTCACTACCTGCCTTGTACTTGAACTATATTGGCGTGAGTATTCATCAGTGTGATTTCTTCTTGAACAACTTCACATTGTACCTCTCAACACTACCGTATCCAGAACCTTGCCCCCGCTACCTCGAATTTGCCATCTTCTCGCTGTATCTAAGTAACCTTGAATCTGCTTCACGATCTAAACTAGAGCCCTAATAAAAAATCAAATTTCTTAAAAACTCTTCCTCGAGTGGGCAATTGCGTATAACGTTGATGCATTCACGACGTCCCACCGACTTAAGGCGACGAAGTCGCCGGGCGCGATGCGCTTAGTCGGTGCGGATGTGTCCGGCTGATTCCACTACCCTGCTACTGCCAATTACTTCTCTGAATCCACATCTTACTCCTGCCGGACCGAGGGCCGAATGGCCCGAAGCGTGAATGTGCTGTTATAGGATGTTCCCGCCTTCCTCGAATCTCTCTGACGGCTTTTCCTAGAGCTTCACCGAGATATATTCAACAAACGGCTTTTCCCATTACTTCATCGAGATACTTTCTATAGATGGCTTTTCCCAACGCTTCATCGAGATACTTCCTACAGACGGATTTTCCCATTGCTTCATTGAGATACTTTCTACAGACGGCTATTCCCCATTGCTTCGTCGAGATACTTTCTACAAACGGGCTTTTCCCATTACTTCATCGAGATACTTTCTACAAACGGGCTTTTCCCATTACTTCATCGAGATACTTTCTACAGACGGCATTTCCAATTGCTTCGTCGAGATACTTTCTACATACGGCTTTTCCCATTGCTTCGTCGAGATACTTTCTACATACGACTTTTCCCATTGCTTCGTCGAGATACTTTCTACATACGGCTTTTCCCATTGCTTCGTCGAGATACTTTCTACAGACGGCTTTTCCCATTGCTTCGTCGAGTGACATCTATGATTTGTATAGTTCTTAGCGGGAATTTCCTATAACGTTGATGTGTTCACGACGTCCCACCGACTTAAGGCGACGAAGTCGCCGGGCGCGATGCGCTTAGTCGGTGCGGATGTGTCCGGCTGATTACGCTTCCCTGCTACTGCCAATTACTTCTCCGAATCCTCATCGGACTCCTGCCGGACCGAGGGCCGAATGGCCCGAAGCGTGAACATGGTGTTATACGCTGTTGCCCTCTTCTTCGAATATCCCACGAAAGATTCGTTGATCTTAACCCTGCCTTCAATATGCCTTGATTCATTTACAATTCAATACAGTCGGAACAACATTCCAAAGTACATCATGCGCCTAAGTGATGTGCCGGCTTTCAATAATGAATGTGTTCCTGTACTGGTTTGAATATTTTTGATTGAATCAAGGCTTTTCAGGGTTAAGATCTGTTCAACGAATCTTTCAGTCCCAACCCTCAAAATCGGCATTTGAGTTCAAGGCGCGGGCACGGATGATTCGACCTATCGAAGAAACTGGCGTGACCATCGATAGACAAATTTAGAATTATCCGATCTTCTTGAATAATCTTCCCTCGCCCTTGAATTCAATATGCCTTGAGGGTTGGGATGGGATGATCTTCATTGTTTTAGGGCAATTGCGTATAACGTTAATGTGTTCACGACGTCCCACCGACTTAAGGGCCGAAGGCCCGGGCGCGACGCGCTTAGTCGGTGCGGATGTGTCCGGCTGATTCAACTTCCCTGCTGCTGCCAATTACTTCTCCGAATCCTCATCTAACTCCTGCCGGACCGAGGGCCGAATGGCCCGAAGCGTGAACATGGTGTTATATGAAGCTTCCGGCTTCTTGAGAAACCTACAAGTGAATTAATCACCATTTATCCGCGGGGAATACCCAAAGCTGTTCTTAATTCCCCATAAAAATATAGTAAATTGGGTAATTCATCTTTTTTTAGATTATCAAAATTCTTCTTATAGAGATTCAATAGTTCAATATACTGTCGATAAAAAATAAGGGAATCTCTAATGAATCTGTTCGATTTGACTTCAGTTAAATATAAATCTAAATCAGAAATTTGTTTTGATAAGTAAAATAAAAGTTCTTCAAAGGTGCTTTGTTCAAGTTCATTTGTTCTCTTTATTTCTTCATCTATCAAACAATACCATTCATTATCTCTTTGAATTATCTCTTTGATTGGACCAAGGAATAATTGAACTTTGAGTTGTTTTCTTCTATTTTTTGAAAATAAATAAGTGATGGAAGCAATCATTAACGCAACACCACCATAAGCATTAATTGGTTTCGGAAGTTTCATATAACGTTAATGTGTTCACGACGTCCCACCACCTTAAGCCCGAAGGGCGGCCGCGATGCGGTTAGGTGGTGCGGATGTGTCCGGCTGAAGTCGCTTCTCTGCTACTGCCAATTGCATCTTCGAATCCACATCTAACTTCTGCCGGACCGAGGGCCGAATGGCCCGAAGCGTGAACATGGTGTTATCTGATGCCGGTGCCTTCTTGAGTTACTTACAAATACTTATTCTCTTATTCAAACATTTAATTAAAAAACGGTTGCGATTAGGCAACCGTGTTCTTTTGAAATGTTCACCAATGTACTTGGAGCTTATTTTTACTTGGATCATAAAAATGAAAATAATAATGACCATCTTCTTCTACCATTTCATCTACTTCAACATTCTGATCAATTAATTCCTGACGGAATTTATGAATTTCTTGGCAAGTAAAGCCAACAGAAAATTCTGGTTTTCCGTCTATTATTAAGTGGCCTCTCGAATTTGTATCCGCCTTAACTAAAACAAGTAATGGCCCTTCTTTCAATTCAAATACAGCTAATTCTTTATTCTGTCTTCTAAGGTGAAATCCTAAACATTCTGTGTACCATCTTACTGACTCTTCTAAGCTTATTACTGGTATACGGAAATAATGGATTTTCCCAATTAATGACATTTTTGTTGTCTCCTTAAAAGAATCAGATTTATATAATGTTCTTCAAGCGTGATGATTTCCCTTCCTGTTCTAGGAATTTATTGTTGACTGTACTGCACCGGTTTCAGATAACGTTCATGTGTTCACGACGTCCCACCGACTTAAGGCGACGAAGTCGCCGGGCGCGATGCGCTTAGTCGGTGCGGATGTGTCCGGCTGAATTCACTTCTCTGCTACTGCCAATTGCATCCTTGAATCCACATCTGACTCCTGCCGGACCGAGGGCCGAATGGCCCGAAGCGTGAACATGGTGTTAACTGATGTCGCCCTCTTCCTGTAAAACCTACAAGCTTACTTCTTCTTTTCCTGCTTTATTAATGTAAGATTCTTTAGACCATTCTTTTCAAACTCTATTTCATATTGTTCTTCTATTTCATACATTCGTTCTTTATGTTCTGCCTTCAAATTA